>JALGSW010000222.1 GCA_029821635.1 Candidatus Zipacnadia bacterium | reverse complement strand
TCTTCTCCTCGGCGGCCTACCCGCTGGAGGGCTACAGAGCCGCGGAGCAACTGCGCTCAAAGGCCCGCGACTACGCCGTGGCCGGCGTCCTCGCGGTCGTCATCGGGCTGCTCATGGCGTGGTGGATGCACCTCGACACCTACTACGAGTTCGGCGGCAACGTGGTCGAGAGCGGCGGCGTGGCGGGCGGTCCGCGCGCGAGGATGACCTTCAACGAGTACCAGTCCACCGCCTCGTCGATCCTCCGCCCCACCGGCCCCGACCGCCCGCGCACATGGGCGATGCTGGTGGGCGCGCTGATCGCGGGCGGCCTCTCGCTGCTGCGGACGCACTACCTGCGCTTCCCGCTGCACCCGCTCGGCTACGCGATGGCCGCGGCGTACTCGCCACAGATCTGGGGCGGCTTCCTCGCTGTGTGGCTGGTGAAGGGCGCGATCCTCCGCTTCGGGGGCGTGCGCCTCTACAAGCGCCTCACGCCGATGTTCATCGGCCTGGCGCTGGGGCATTTCTTCACGATGGGCATTGCCTGGGCGGCGATCGGCGGCCGGTTTGGCATGGCCGCCGAACGCGCCCGCGTCTGGTTCACCTGAGGGGCCGAGCCGCTCAGAGCCACTGCTCCATGAAGCGCAGCCCCGTCTCCACGCGGATCTCGTGCCCGCCCTCGTGCAGGTCAAGCTCGCAGCGCTCGCCGATGCCAAGGCGCTCGTAGTGATCGCGCGTGCGCGCGAATTCCTCCTGCACCCACGGCCACCAGGCGATTCCGTCGCCCTTGCCGGTCTGCGCCATCACCGGGCGCGGGCAGATCAGCGAGATCAGGTCGGCGTCGGTGAACTCGCGCAGCCAGCCCGGGATGAAGATGTGCTCCTCGGCGGTGGAGAGGAAGCACGAGTGGCGCGGATCGTCGATGATCATCTTGCGCAGGCGGTGGTTGAACCACGCACAGATGATCCCGGCCTTGATCCGCTGCTCCAGCGGCAGCGTGAACATCGTGTAGGCGCCGCCGAGGCTGATACCCCACATCCCCAGCCGCTCGGTGTCGAACTCGTCGCGCGTCTGCGCGTAGTCGATCAGGCGGCTGATCTTCGCGATCTCCAGCCCCCAGAGCGTCTTGCCGAGCATCGTGCACATGCGCGTGTAGCGCGCGCGGGGCGCGCCCTCGGTGATGTTCATCGGCGCGATCACCGCGAAGCCTGCCTCCAGCGCGCGCTGGGCGTAGGAGTGGTAGAGTTCGCCGCCATCGTCGAAGCCGAAGGTCTTCTCCGGCGATGAGCCGATGCCGTGCTGACAGATGATCGTCGGGTAGGGCGGTTCGCCGGTCCTGGGGACCGCGAAGACGCCCCGACCGCGCAGGTTGCCGTAGAGACGGATAGTCACCCACTCGGCGCGGAAGTGTTCGTTCTCCGCGAAGGGCTCGACCAGCGGCTCCATCTCCGCCGCGGGCGCGCCGAAGTCGCCCACCGCCTGCAGCCACCGCTCGCGGTTCGGCTCGACGGACGCGAGATAGGCCTCCTCGGAGTTGTAGTCACGCGCCCAGCAGTCGGCCTGGCGCTCGTCGTAGTTGAGCGTGAGCGCGCGCAGGAAATCCTCGGTCTCGTGGCGCAGCAGGTTCTGCCGATCCCTGATCCCACGCTGCATCAGCCCGGGTGACGCGTCGAAAGCGTTGTCGAAGAACGTCATGCGCGATCTCTCCCTCATGCGGCGGATAGCGCGCAGAGCGCGCCGTGGCGCGGGCGGATTCGCCGCAGGGGCACGGAGGACCTTCGGAGAGAGGTGCCGCACCTGGCGCGAGCGAACACTCCGCCATCGTCGTACGGAGGTGGCTCTCAATGCACAGGATCGCCGGCCTCGCCCTCATCACGCTCGCAACGGCCGCCCTTGCGCACGCGCAGGACCGCCCGACGCTCGTCATCAGCGACTGCGAAGACGCCGCGCTGTGGGCCGGAGGAGAGGCGTCCGACGAGCACGTCATGGAGGGCGAGCACTCCATCCGCTGGCGCCTCGCGGATGACCGCCACGAGCTGCGCATCGGCGAGATCCCGCACGACTGGAGCGAGTACAACGCGCTCTCGTTCGACCTCTACTCGGAGAAGGCGACCGGCTCCCCGTTCTGGCTCCTGCTGCCCTCGGAGAACGCGGAGCAGGAGGGCCCGGACTACTACACCATCCGCCTGCGACTGGACTTCGAGGGCCGGCGGCACTACCTGCTCCCCTTCGACGAGATCGGCAGGACACGCAGCCCGCTGGGCTGGGACGCGATCGAGATGTTCCGGCTGCACTCGGCATGGGCGCCCGACACGCAAGTCGATCCTGAGGCGGTGGTCTACGTGGACAACATCAGGCTGGAACGCTTCGACGACATTGGGCCGCGCATGACCGACCGGGAGTTCTTCGCCGCGCTTGATCTCGACCGGCCGGAGCTTGCGGCGATTCGCGCGGCGGTCGATGCAGAGGACTTCGAGGCCGCGAAGGCCGCATGGGCCACCTACCTGCGCGAGCGCCGGGAGCCGCGCTGGAATGAGATGTGGTACGAGCGCCCCGAGCCGATGTCGGCGGAGCGCGCGAACACCGGAACCGCCGACCTCGCGCTGGAGCACACGTTCCGCTGGCAGAGCCGCGAGTTCTTCCTCGGCGAGGACATCGACTGGTCGCAGAACCAGATGACCGAGGGCGAGAGCGCGACGGTCGAGTGGAACGCGAACCTCAACCGCCACGGGATCTTCAGCGCGCTCGCGCAGGCGTACTGGCGCACGGGCGAGGAGAAGTACGCCGCGGGCCTCGTGGACCTGTGGACCGACTGGATCGAGGACGCGCCGGTACTGCTGAACTCGTCCGGCAACTCGCCTTACCACTGGGCGTGGGAGACGCTCAACACCGCGGTGCGCACGAGCAACTCGTGGCCGCGCTCGCTCTTTACTACGCTCGACTCGCCCGCGTGGACCGACGACGCGCTCGTGATGGTCACGAAGTCGTTCGCCGAGCACGCCGCGCACCTGATGAAGCACCCAAGCCACGGCAACTGGCTCACCGCCGAGGCCACCGGGCTCTACTACACGGGCGTGCTCTTCCCCGAGTTCCGCGACGCTCCGGAGTGGCGTCAGACAGCTCTCAGCCGCCTCTACGACCAGATGGAGCAGGAGGTCTACCCGGACGGGATCGAGTACGAACTCGCCCTCGGCTACGGCCTCTGGGTGCTGCGCAACTACTCGGATGTGCTCGACTTCGCGCTGCTCAACAACATGCGCGACGAGCTGCCCGCCGACTGGCTCGACCGCATCGAGGCCATGTACGACTACGTGCTCTACGCCTCGATGCCGAACGGCTATGTGCCGGGGCTCAACGACTCGGGCAACGCCGAGCGTGACCGGTACATGCAACGCGCGGCGGAATACTTCCCCGACCGCGCCGACTTCGCGTGGGCCGCAAGCGGCGGGCAGGGCGAGGCGCCCAGCGACGGTTCGCGGGCATTCGACTACTCCGGTCACTACGTGATGCGCACGGGCTGGCAGCCGGACGACCTCTTCATGCTGATGGACGCCGGGCCCTTCGGCTCCGGCCACCAGCACGAGGATAAGCTGACATTGGTGCTCTACGGCCTGGGGCGGATGCACCTGGTGGATGCCGGTAACCACATGTACGATCACAGCCGCTGGCGCCGTTACGTGCTCTCGACGCGCGGACATAACACCGTGCGCGTGGACGGCCTCGACCAGCACCGGCGCGGCCTGCGCGACACCTACATCCTCGACTTCCCGTTCGAGCCACTCGGCAATCCGTGGGCGAGCGGCGAGCACTTCGATTTCGTGCAGGGCGCGTACGATCTCGGCTACGGTGACGAGAACCAGGTCCGCGTCCGCCACCAGCGCAGCGTGCTCTTCGTGAAGCCGCAGTACTGGCTGGTCGTCGATCGGATGACGCCCGAGGACGCCGCCGCGCACAGCTACGAGGCGCTCTTCCACCTCGACGCGGATGACGCGACCGTCGGCGAGGACCTGTCCGTCAGCTCCGTGACCGGCGAGGGCCAGAGTCGCCTGCAGATCACCCCGCTGCCTGCCGACGGCCTCAGCGCCGAGGTGGTCAGGGGCCGCGAGGAGGAGCCGGTGCAGGGCTGGTCATACGCGATGATCGGCCGCAAGGGCGCGATCCCGACGGCCGTCTACTCGCTGGCGGGCGCGGGCGAGCGGACGATGGCCTACGTGCTGATGCCGCTGGCCGCCGACGCGCAATCGCCGATCGAGGGCATCGAGCGCCTCGACGCGGGCGAGGGCGTGGTGGCCGGTCGGATCGTGCTGCGCGACGGCTCGCGGCACCTCTTCGCCCTGCAGGACGGGCCCGGCGAGATGCAGTTCGGCGGCTTCGCAAGCGACGCGCAGGTGGCGTTCGTCGAACTGAGCGCCGCGGGCGAGGTCGGCCGGACGTTCGTCTACGGCGGCGAGCAGTTGCGGCCGCTGCCCTGAGGCGCCAAGGAACACGCACGGTAGGCGTCGAAGGTGTCGGTCGGCGCCGGAGTGGCCACAGATGCCGGTTGTGGGGAGGTGATCGTCCGTGAATTACGCCGAAATCGCCGAGCTGTTCAAGCTCTTCGGGATATCGCTGCTGCTGGGCGCATTCGTGGGGCTCGAGCGCGAGCGGAAGCAGAATCGGCCTCTGGGCATACGCAGCTTCGCGCTGATCGCAGGATCGGGGACGGTCGCCGCCTACCTCGCGGAGAGTACCGGCCAGGTCTGGGTGCTGCCCGCGACGTTTTTGGTCATCGGCGCGCTGATCGTCGTCGGCCATCTCGGCTACGTGGCGCAGGGCCGGCGGGGCCTCACGACCGAGCTGGCGGCGGTGATGACCTTCGGCATCGGCGCGATCGTGCAGACCGGGCCGCTGGAGCTTGCGGTCGCGCTGGGCGTAGCCACCGCGGCCATCCTGCAGTTCAAGCCGCAACTGCACGCCCTCGCCGACCGTGCCGCGGAGAATGATATCTTCGCGATGGTGCAGTTCGGCATCGTGGCCTTCGTGGTCCTCCCCGTGCTGCCGAACCGCTCCTACGGGCCGTGGGACGTGCTCAATCCCTACAACATCTGGCTGATGGTCGTGCTGGTCTCGGGCATCAACTTCGCGGGCTACATCGCCCTCAAGAGCATCGGCAGCCGCTACGGCGGGGTGCTCTCAGGCCTGCTGGGCGGGATGGTCTCGAGCACCGCCACGACCTTCAGCTTCTCGCGTCGCGCACACACCTCGCAGGGCTTCACGTACTCGGCGGCGCTTGCGATCATCCTCGCCACGGCCGTCACCGTCCCGCGCATGGCGGTGGAGATCGGCGTGACGAACGCGGATCTGCTCGCACAGGTCTGGCTGCCGATGCTCATCGTGTTCGTGGCCTCGCTGATTCCGTTCGGGGTGCTGTGGTTCGGGCTGGGGCCGGGCTCAAACGGAGAGGCGCCGGAGGTGAAGAATCCGGTGCAGATCACCTCCGCGCTGCTCTTCGGGCTGGTGTACGCGGTCGTGACCCTCACGCTGACGGCCGCGCATCACTACTACGGCTCGCCGGGAGCCTACGTGGTAAGCGCGATTTCTGGGCTGACGGACGTGAACGCGATC
>JALGSW010000061.1 GCA_029821635.1 Candidatus Zipacnadia bacterium | reverse complement strand
GCCCATTGCTGTGCGCTTGAGGACGCCATTCTCTATCACCTCAAGCGCGGTAGTTCTGGAAACTTATACAGCGTACCTCCTCTCGCCGCAAGAAATGTGCGTAATGCATAGCCGGAACGGAGAGGGGGCTGGGGGGTGAGGCCAGGCCCTACAGCATGTACCGACTCAGGTCCTCATCGTCGGCGAGCTCCGCGAGCTGCGAGTTGACGTAGCTGATGTCGATGGTGATCTCCTGGCCGGAGACCTCCGGCGCCTCGAACGACAGCTCCTCGAGGAGCCGCTCCATGAGCGTGTAGAGTCGCCGAGCGCCGATGTTCTCGGTGGTGTCGTTGACTTCCTCGGCGAGGTCCGCGAGGCGGTCGAGGGCCTCGTCTGTGAACTCGATCGTCACGCCCTCGGTCGCGAGCAGCTCGGTGTACTGGCGCACCAGCGAGTTCTCGGGCTCCACGAGGATGCGGCGGAAGTCGTCGCCGGAGAGGCTGTCGAGCTCGACGCGGATGGGCAGCCGTCCCTGCAGCTCGGGGATCAGGTCCGAGGGGCTGGAGACGTGGAACGCGCCCGCGCAGATGAAGAGGATGTGGAAGGTGTCGCAGGGCCCGTACTTGGTCTGCACGGTCGAGCCCTCGACGATCGGCAGGATGTCGCGCTGCACGCCCTCGCGCGAGACGTCCGGCCCGTGGCCCTCGCTGCCGCGACCGGCGATCTTGTCGAGCTCGTCGAGGAAGACCATGCCCGACTGCTCGCTGCGGTCGATCGCCTCCGCGCCGATGGCCTGGGTGTCGATCAGCCGCTGGGCCTCCTGTGCGGCGAACACCTCGCGCGCCTGCGCGACCGTCATCTTGCGCGTGCTCGTCTGCGTGGGGAAGAGGTTGCCCAGCATGTCCTGCATGCTGAAGCCCATCTCCTCGATGCCCTGCGGCGAGAATATCTGCAGGTTCTGCATCCCGCCGCTCTCCTCCATCTCGACCTCGATCTCCTCGCCCTCCAGCTCGCCCGACTCGAGCCGGCGCAGGGTGTAGCCGCGCACCTTCTCGAATTGATCGTGCTGCCGCCGCTCGCGGTCGGCGCGCGTCGCGACCTCCTCCGGACTCTCCTCGCGCGGATACATGCCGGCCATCCATGCCGGCTCAGCCTCGGGCGCGCCGCCCGCAAGGCTCGCGAGCAACCGCTCGTTCGCGCGCTCGGCTGCCTCGGGCATGACGCGCTTGAGGTGCTCTTTCTCCACCATCCGGTAGGCGATGTCCACGAGGTCGCGGATGATCGACTCCACGTCACGGCCGACGTAGCCGACCTCGGTGAACTTGGTGGCCTCGACCTTGATGAACGGGGCCTTGGAGAGCTGCGCGAGCCGCCGCGCGATCTCCGTCTTGCCCACGCCGGTAGTGCCGATCATGAGGATGTTCTTGGGGATGACCTCGTCCCGCAGGTCCTCGGCGACGTGCTGGCGCCGGACGCGGTTGCGCACCGCGACCGCGACCGCACGCTTGGCGTCGTCCTGTCCGATGATGTACCGGTCCAGAGCGGCCACGATCTCGCGCGGCGTCATCTCGCTGGTCAGGCTCGGAACTTCTCGTTCGTCCGGTCGCATGAACATCTCTTATCTCCTGTCAGGGCGTCGATGGACGCCGGCGTCGTTGTGAGCGTGGCTTCGGAGGCGGCGAGGGTTCTCCCTCGCCCAATTACGTCTGGTCCCGCTCGGCCTCGATCTCCGCTATGAGTGCTTCGAGTTCGGCGAGGAGGGCCGGGATATCCACAGTGGTCGCTTGCCAGACCTGATCGGCGGTGATGGTGTCGTGGTTGGTGACGACCATCTCAACCATCCCGGCGATCCGGTCCCAGGGCGTGTCAGGTGAACGGTCCATCACGTCGCGAGGGATACGCAATGCCCCGCTACCGACCCGCATCATCTGGAACTGAAGCGCAGGCTCGAGCACGGGATCACAGTCCAGGTCGTTCCGAGTTCTCCCTGCAGCCATGTGTCCCGCGGTCTCCGCGGCATCGCGCATCTGCTTGAGTGTCACGAGCGGGTCATGGCGAGACATCGGCTTCCTCCTTAGCGCTACCTGTTGGCCTCAGGGGCGTCCGGCGGCCCTTCGCGTTCCGCCTCGATCTCAGAGATCAGTCGTTCGAGTTCGTCCAGCAGTTCTGGGACGCGTTCTTTCGCCGTCTCCCACACAACATCGAACCGAACAAGGTCGTACTCGTGGACGAGGACATGGCGCATGCCGACGATCTGTCGCCAGGGCACCTCAGGCGCCCGGTTCCTGATCTCCTGGGGCAGCGCTGTGGCGGCCTCTCCGACAACAATGATCTTGAGTTGCACGGTGGATGCAAGCAGCTCGTCCGTGTCGAAGTCCTCTCGACGCCGCCCCGCGATCAACTCCAACACCTTCAGAGCCGCGTCACGCATGTGCTGCAGTCTTACGAGCGGATCGTCCCGAGACATACAGTGGCTCGGCCTCCTCGAAAACCTCGTCGCGGATGTACTTGCTGATGCCATCTTCGCTCACCAGGTCCACATCGCGGCCAATCAGGTCGGACAACTCCTGCTTGATGCGAACGTAGTCGATCAGGTCGATCCGCGCGTCCGGCTCGAAGGCCACCAGCAGGTCCACGTCGCTCTCGGGCGTAAAGTCGTCGCGCAGCACGGAGCCAAACGCGCGCAGCCGCGCGATCTTGTTCTCGCGGCAGTAACGCGCGATCTCCTCCAGTGGCACCTCGATTCGCAGCGCCATCTCAGCCCTCGTCCTCCGGGAGCGGTAGCTCCTCGACCGTCAGCTTATCGTTGGTGAAGACGCAGATCTCCCCGGCAATACCCAGGGCGGTCTCGGCGACCTCCCGCGCGTTCATGTCCGTGTTGCGGATCAGCGCCTTGGCCGCGGCGGTCGCGTAGGCGCCGCCCGAGCCGATCGCCATCAGGTCCTCGTCCGGCACGATCACGTCGCCGGTGCCCGAGATCAGGAAGATGTTCTGCTCATCGGCCACCAGCAGCAGCGCCTCAAGCTGGCGCAGGACCTTGTCGGTCCGCCACTGCTTGACCAGCTCGACCGACGCGCGCGGCAGGTTCCCGTTATACTCGTCGAGCTTCTCCTCAAGCCGCTCGAACAGCGACAGCGCGTCGGCGGCCGCGCCCGCATATCCCGCGATGACCTCGCCGTCGCGCATCGTGCGCACCTTCTGCGCGGTGCCCTTCACGATGGTGTCGTCGATGCTCACCTGGCCATCGCCCGCCATCGCGGTCTTCCCGTCGCGTCGCACAACGATGATCGTCGTCGATCGTATCATGGCAATTCCTCCGAGTCGGGCCTTCGCCCGCTGTGTCCCGAATCCTCCGGCCCCGAGTCATCGGCCAGCGGGTGCGCGGCCTGGTAGACTTCCTTCATCCGCGCGGTCGTCAGGTGTGTGTAGATCCCGACGGTGCCGAGCGACTGGTGCCCCAGCAGCGTCTGGATCGACCGTAGGTCGGCGCCGCCGTCGAGCAGGTGCGTGGCGAATGTGTGCCGCAGCGCGTGCGGAGTGATGCGGCTTGACGCCGCCGCCTCCAGCACGTGCTTGTGCACCCGCTGCTGCACGCCCCGGACGCTGAGCCGCCCGCCGCTTGCGTTGAGGAACAGTGCCTGCTCGTCCGGCGACTGCGCTTCGCGCAGCAGCGTGGCGCGGCCGTCGGCGATGTAGCGGCGCAGCGCCGCGATCGCCCGCCCGCCCATCAGCACCACGCGCTCGCGGTTGCCCTTGCCGATCACGCGGATCTGCTGCTCGTCGAACTCCGGGTCGTCCACGTCCATCGCCACGAGCTCGCTCACGCGCACCCCGGTGGCGTAGAAGAGCTCGAGGATCGCCCGGTCGCGCTGCCCCAGCGGCTTACTCTCATCGGGCGTGGACAGGAGCTGCTCCATCTCGTCCTGGTAGAGGTACTCCGGCAGATGTTGCTCGCGCCTCGGCGTGGGCGCGACCGCGGCCGGATTGTGCGTCACCGCGCCTTCTTGCAGCAGGTAGCGGAAGAACGAGCGCAGCGCCGACAGCTTGCGGCCGATGCTGGAGCGGTCGAATTTCTGCTGCGAGAGGTCTGCGAGGAAGCGCCGGACGGTGCGGTAGTCCACTGCGGCCCAGTCATGCGCCCGCTCCTCGCCCCACTGCGCCGACAGGAAGTCCACGAACTGATTGACGTCCCTCGCGTACGCTTCGGCGGTGTTCGCCGAGAGCCGGCGGACATCGGTGCAGTACCTCAGGAAGCCGTCCAACCATCCGGCGTGCATTGCTCCGACTCCTGGTGCGATTGAGTGCTGCTGCCGTTCCGGTGGTGCGCACGCCCCCGTGCGCACGTCGTTGGGTAGTGTGCGGGCTCAGACGCTCCGCGTCTGCGGGCGCCCGCACCACGGTACGCCCGTGCTGCACGGCGCTCAATCCGCCTCCACGTACTGACGCACGGCCTTCAGCGCACGTTCGATTTGTCGCTTGCGGCGCTCGGACTTGCCGAGGCCGCGGTCGTCGCGATGCTCGGCGAGCATCCCGAAGTTGGCGCGCAACATCCGGCCATCCTGGTGCGGCTGCTCGTCCGCCAGCGCCCGGCACAGCGCTCCGGTGAGGCACTCGTGCGGCGGTGGCAGCGGCTCGGAGCCGCGCGCGATCTTTGCCGCGCCGATCCCGGCCACCGCCCCCAGCGCCATCGCCTCTGCGTACCCGTAGACGCCCGTGAGCGTCCCCGCGATCAGCGCCCGGCCGGTGCGTCGCAGTTGCAGGCTCGCAAGCGTCGCCTCCGGTCCGGCCAGCCACGGCGCGCGCTGCACCAGCGCCGGCCGCAGCAGCCGCACGCCCGAGAAGGCCTGCAGCGCGCCAAGCGCCGCCACCTGCGCCTCGGGCGCAAGCGTCGTCAGCAGGCCCTCGACGTGCCACGCCCGGCCGTCAGCGTCATCGGGCGTCAGGCACAGCGCGAGGCCTTCGTGGCCGGTCTGAGGCCCGCGCGGGCCGCTCAGGAGCCTTCCGAGGCCCACTGCGGGGTCGGCAGCCATCCGCTCGGCGGTCGTGGACTCCTCGGCGAGGATCGTCTGTGGGCTGAATTCCGGCGGCTCGTGGCACTCAGCGGCCCTGAGCCGCGCCGCCAACTCCGCGGCCTCATCCTCGCTCAGCGGCACGAACAGCGCGGGCTCCGCGCCGGGGTAGATCGGTGCGCGGAACGCCGCGGACAGATTGACCGACTCCGCCGCGATCAGTGGCGGTCGGCCGATGACCGAGAAGCGGAAGCCGGTCCCGGCGGCGGCGTGGATGGCCCTCGCCAGCGGCGACCACGTGCCTGGGCCGCTCGCGATGACCACCGGGCCGTCCGGCAGCGCCGGGAGCTGCTCGCGCCGAAGCTCAATTCCTTCCGCGGCCTCGATCCGTTCGGCGACGGCGCGCGCGAAGGCCTCACGATCCACCGCCAGCGTCTGCTCGCCGATGCGCGTCGCGTCGGCGCACTCCATCAGCGCCGGGCCGAGGATGCGCAGCTCGGCCTTCAGCAGTCCGGTGGCGCGTTTGGGGTCCTCCACTCCGAGGTCGGCGGTACCCGCCAGTTCGGCGGGCAGGGCGGTCTGGTGAGTGGGCGCGGAGGTGGCAGGACGCTGCTCGTAGAGGACTACACGCGCGCCCCGCGCGTCCGCGGCGAGCGCCGCTGCGCAGCCCGCGAGTCCTCCGCCGATGACGCTGATGCGCTCTGCGCTCATAGTGGTCTGCTGCCGATCGTGCTGCGGATGTAGGTGCGTGTGCGGATGCCGTTTCCGAGAGCAGGTCAGCCGCTCGCTACGGCTCCCACCGCGAGTGCGCGATCGTGTAGCGTTCCAGGTCGATGCCGTCCGCGTCCACGGGCGCGATCTGCGGCGCCGCGGGTGGCGGGATCTGCGCCACGGTGTCCCGCGCGCCCCACCACAGCAGCCCGGTGACCAGGAACGCAGCCGCCCACACCGCCGCGAGCGGCAGCGTCATCAGCCCTACCGTCCGCAGCCAGCCGCGATCGGCGCCCTGCGGTTCCTCGAGCCTCAGGTCATCCGCTGTCATCGTCCAGCCTCACTCGATGTGCGGCGGCAGCTCATGCCTGCGCAGGCACTGCATGACCGTGCGCACCCACGCCATGTCGCAGTCCGCTTCGCACTCCTCGAACTCGTCAATCTTCAGGCAGTGCCCCTTGCAGACGTCCCCGCCGGTGCGCCGCGCCGTGAACTCGGGGCCATCGTAGAGCGCCTTGAACTGCCCCGCCTGCACCGCCAGCGTTGTCCCGCAGCCATCGACCCGATGCGTCAGCAGCACCAGCCCCAGCTCGGGCTTGAGGAAGCACGCCTGGTAGCCCTCGAGCCTGAGTTGGGCGTCGGTCACGAACTCACGCAGGTCCTGCCAGTGCTTGCCGCACATCGTGCAGTGCTTAAAATGCCCGTCCTGCTTCTCGGCCACGCCCATCGCTCTACCTCACAGCCTGCCGCGATCACTGCCGCTGTCTGTGCCGCTTCATGCGGACCTTTCCGCACTTGGGGCACTTGAACTTGCGCTTACCGTGGTGAATCCCCCGTTGTTCCTTCATCGCAACTTTGCACTTCGGGCACGTCACGGCCCGTCCTCCTCCATCTACGTGGGCAACCTGCCCCTGCCTTCGATTGTACCGGCGCCCCGCAGGCAAGTCAAGCCGACGGCGGTCCACGCCGCACGCGCCCCGTTCGGCCATCGGGCGGGTCCGGGCAGGATTCCGCGCACGCGACCGCCAACTTCCCTTACGCAGCACCGAATCCGCGCACCTCGGGAAGTGAGCCGCGTGGCCGACTCCATCGCAGTGATAGGCGCATCCAACGATCCGTCCAAGTACGGGAACCGCGCGCTGAAGGCGTGGCTTGAGACCACCTGGACCGTCTACGCGGTCAATCCGCGCGAGGACGAGGTCGAGGGCCTGCCCGCGTACGACTCGGTGCTCGACATCCCCGGCGAGGTACACACCGCCACGCTCTACGTCCCAGCGAAGATCGGCATGGCGGTTGCCGACGATCTGGCCGCGAAGGGCGTGCAGGCGGCCTACATCAATCCCGGCGCGGGCAGCCCCGAGCTGATACAAAAGCTCGAGGCCGCGGGCATCGAGGTCATCGAGGCCTGCAGCATCATCGCCAGCCGCGCATTCCGTTGACCCGCCACCGGGCCTGTGCTATCCTGCGCTCGCAGGTGGGCCGATCGCGTGAAGATGGGAGATGGGGCACGTGAAGACCGCGCTCCTCCTTGTGGGTTGCATCGTCACCGGAGCGTCCGGCAACCTGCTGCTCAAGGCCGGAATGAACGTCGTCGGCAGCCCCGGCGAGGCCGGCCTCTCGCTCGTCGCGTGGCTATTGCGGGTGTTCACCACTCCGCAGATTCTCGGCGGAATCGTCCTCTACGTCGCCTCATTCGTGTTGTGGCTGGGCGTCCTCTCGCTGATGGACATCTCGAAGGCCTACCCCATCTTCGTCGCCGGATCGTTCCTGATCGTGATCGGCATCGGCGCGACGCTGCTTTCCGAGCACCTCACACCCCTGCGCATTGTCGCGGCCATCCTCGTGATGGCCGGTGTCATCGTCGGCGGACAGACCTGAGTGTGCCGCGCAAGGGGAGATGACCGTGCGATGATCGTGTTCGCGATCCCAGCATACAACGAAGAGGGCGCTATCGGGCCGTTGCTTGTCAACATCGCCCGCGCCATGGACGACGAGCGCCTCGACTACCGCGTCTTCGTGGTGGACGACGGCAGCACGGACGGGACCGCCGCGGAGATCGAGGGGCATGCGTGTGAGCTCCCCGTCACGCTCGTCCCGCACGAGCAGAACCAGGGCCTCGCAGGCGCCATGCGGACCTGCCTCACCACCGCCGCGGCGCACTGCGATGACGATGACGTGATCGTCTCGATGGATGGCGACAACACCCACCTGCCCGGCCTCACGCCGCGCATGGTCCGCGAGATCCGCGAGGGACGCGACATCGTCATCGCCTCACGCTACCAGCCCCACGCACGCGTCCTCGGCGTCCCGCCCTTCCGGCAGTTCATGAGCTGGGGCGCGGGCATGGTCTTCCGCATCGCCTTCCCGATCCCCGGCGTGCGCGACTACACCTGCGGCTACCGCGCTTACCGCGCAGGCGCCGTCCGCCACGCGATGGAGGCGTGGGGCGAGAACCTCATCATGGAACAGGGCTTCGCCTGCCAGGTCGAGCTGCTCCTGCGCTTCTGCCGCCTCGACGCGATCATGGACGAGGTCCCGATGATCCTGCGCTACGATCAGAAGGTCGGCGCGAGCAAGATGAACGTCCGTCGCACCATCGCGCAGACGCTGCGCCTCCTGCTGCGCGAACGCCTCGGCATGGGCCCGAAGCCTCGGGCCACGGGCGAGTAGGCGGGTGGCCTCCGCGTCATGAAGCGCGAACACGTTATCCTTCTCGGCCTGATGCTCCTGGTGGCGGTCGCGGTGCGCCTGCCCACCATCGGGCAGAGCCTCTGGGTCGATGAGATCTACAGCGCGAACTTCGCCGCTCACCCGCTCAACGGCTTCTTCAGCAATCTCGCGGAGAATGACTCGCACCCGCCGCTCTACTATCTGCTGCTGCACGCGTGGATGGGCCTCGGCTCCTCGGATGCCTGGCTGCGCTCGCTCTCCGTGATCTTCGGCGTCGGTGTGGTCGGCCTCGCATGCGCGGCGGCGTGGACCATCCGTAGCCCGCAGGCGGGGCTGATAGCGGGCTTCTTCGCTGCCCTTACGCCCCAGCTCATCGAGCTCTCGCTCGAAGTGCGCTACCTCGCGCTCTTCACGCTGCTTGTGGCCGGGACGATGTACCTGCTCGCGCGCATCCTCACCGCACGCCGCGGCCTCTGGTGGGAATGGCTGCTCGTGGGGGCGCTGCAGGGCCTCGCGATGCTCACCTTCTACTACGCCGCGCTCTTCATCGCGGGCATCAACCTCGTTCTTGTGATCGAGGCGCTGCGCTCGCGCGGCCGGGCCGTCCCGTTCGGCCGGCTGGTGGCGTCATGGACGGTGGCGGCGGTGGTCTTCTCGCCGTGGCTGCCCTTCTTCGTGCAGCAGAACGCGCGCGTGGGGGCCGTCCAGGAGGGTATCGCGCTCTCCGGCGTGCCTGCGGGGATGGTCCGCGGAATCGCGCGCCTGGGGCCTTTCCACGCGCTGCAGCTTGCCCTCGAAGCCGCCCACGCGCGGCACGCGATGGCTCTGACCGCCGTCGTGGTGGCGCTGCTGGTCATCGGGGCGCTGCGCAGGCTCGTCGCCGAGAGCGATGAGCAACTGCGCGCGCGTCGCCTGCGCTGGATGGCGCTGCTCCTCGGCGGCATCGGCGTGCTGGTCGTGGCCGGGCCGCTCGCGAGCTGGGCGAAAGGCCTCTTCTTCGCCCAACGCTACCTCGCCCACGGCGCGCTGCTGGCAGTTCTGCTGGCGGCGGAGCTCGTCTGCATCCTGGTCCGTGCGAGCACATGGCGCACGGTGGCGACGGCCGCGGTCTGCATCGTCTTCGTCGCGAGCCTCCCCTCGGCGGCATACCGCGTGACCGAGCCGTGGCGCGAGGCCGCGCAGTTCGTCGATGCGCGTGTTGAGCCCGGCGACCTGGTGGTCGGCCTGGAGTTCGATCCCTCCTGCTACGCCTACTACGGCCACGTGCCGGTTACCCTCGTCAGCCTCCCGGATGAGCTTCCGGGGGCGCCTGCGCGGCCCGAGGGCGACTGGGTTCGGGCGCTGACCGAGGACGACGCGCCGAGCCTGCGCCGGCTTTTCGCCGAGCACGAGCGGGTTGCGGCGATCTGGTGCCACACGGTCAAGTTCGGTCGCGAGCGGAACGTGGCGCTGGTGGGCCGGGTAGTGCGCGAGATGGGCTTCCGCGTCACGGCGGAGCACGACTTCGCGGGCCGGCCGGGCATTCGGGTGGAGGTGTTTGAGCGTGGCGCTCGGGACGCCGGTTGAACGAGAGGGCGGCAACGCCGTGTCACACAGCGGGACCGCGCCACGCGTTGCGCCGGCGCTTGTCGCGG
The DNA here is from genome assembly GCA_029821635.1 of Candidatus Zipacnadia bacterium. Classification (GTDB taxonomy): domain Bacteria; phylum Armatimonadota; class Zipacnadia; order Zipacnadales; family UBA5352; genus UBA5352. The sequence continues at coordinate 14,475 of JALGSW010000061.1, read as the reverse complement.
TCGCGTGTGCGCTCGTGATACTTGCCAGCGCGTGGCTGCTGCGACCGTACACGTACATGACGGTCAACCATGCGCTTCAGGTCCCGCTTGTCCAGTCCGAACGCGACCCCGCCCTTTACCCGACCGATCCATTTGTGGACACGCTCGACCAGTACAGCTCCTGGTATTGGCTCGCCGTGGCGCGGTTCACGCTCCTGCCCCTCAAGACCACGCTGGGCATTCTCTATTTCCTGACCGTTTCCGGCGGCCTCCTGGCCGCCGCGCTCCTCGGGCGCGCACTGGCGCCTGGGAGCGCCATCGCGCCGTGGGCCAGCGCGATCGCGTTTGGGCTGGGCGTCCGGCCCTTTGTCGGCGACGGGACGATCACCACCTTCTACCCGGAACACACCAGCATCGCCGTTGTGTTCTTCATTCTGACCTTCGCCGCCATCGCGGCTCGCCGGCCGTGGCTCGCTGCCGTCTCCTACGGGATCGGTTTCTCGCTCAACCAGATGTACGGCATCCATGCGGCGCTCTACGTCGCCATCTTCGCCGTGATCGCACTGGCAATGAGGCGCCTCGATCGCCGATGGCTCGCAGCCGGGCTGCTTTCGGCCGTCATGATCGCGCCCACGGTCATACTCAGCGCGCGAGCCGCCTCAGCCGGGGAGTATGGCGGCCCGGAGTTCATGGCAGCGTGGGCCGGCGCGCTCCATCACGTCGGCGAGCGACACTTCTACCTGCTCTCGAATGAACGTGGCGGGTTCATCGCGATGGGGGCGGTCCTCCTGGCCGTCATCGCTGTTGCTCGGGCCGACCGCGACTCATGGCGCAGGGCGCTGGCTGTCTCGGCCGCCGCCGCAGGTGCGGGCTGGCTTGCGATCGCGGTCCTGCTGACCGCCATCCCGCCCTCGACGGCACTTCTCGCCCACGCCGTGCGCGGTGCAGACCTCTTCGTGGCGATCGGGCTGATCTACCTCGTCGCCCGGCTGGTCGCGTGGTATGAGCGAGACCGCGCGGAGGGCGATGGGGGATTGCTCCCGCTCGCAGGCCTCGTCGGTCTCCTCTCTATCTACCACCTGATCCCCCCGACCCTCTCCGCCCTGGGCCTGCTCGGACTGGGCGTATCGGTCAGTGTGCGAGCAAGGCTGCGCAACGCCGGTGCGAGGCAGATCGTTTGCGCGATGGCGGCGATCATGCTGGTAGTCGCCGTGTGGGAAGTCGCGCTCCATCAGCCCGGCAGAGGGATCCTGTTCCGCATGGGTGCAAGCGAAGAGATCCGGCAGGCGGCTGCGTGGGCGGACGCGAACACGGACATCGACGCTACGTTCATGGTCAGCCCGGTGTCAGCGACCGACGAGCACGCGATGTTCCGTCCTCTATCCACGCGCGGCCTCTTCGTGTCATACAAAGACCTCGCGGCGATCCTCTGGAAGGCTGCCTACTTGCCCACCTACCTTGAGAGAATGGGCGCGCTCGGGATGGTCGCGGACGCGGGAGCGGGTCGTCTCTTCCCGGCGGAGGAGATGCGCGCGCGCTGGGAGGCGCTGACGGACGAGGAGCTCTCGGCGGTCGCTCGGAGGTACGGCGTGGACTTCGTTGTGTTCGAGGCCGGGCGTGAGACGAAGCTGCCCATCGTGTTCCGGAACCGATCGTACAAGATCGCGCGCTTCCCCACCGCACAACGAGGGGGGCCTCCGCCCGTCCCTCCGGACGCTCATTGACCGCGCCTCGGGGCCTGTGCTATCCTTCCAGCGGCGTGATCGCGGCCCGATGCGGACGGCAATACGGAACGTGAGCCTGGATGTTCCCCAGAACGAATATCAGCCTTGTAAACAAAGTCGTCGCCGCGGTGCTGCTTGGCCTGGCCATCACCGTTGCCGTGTCTCTCGTCGCCCTCGGGCAGTCGGGCGGCTTCGACATGGTGCTCTTCGTGAGCGTCGCTGTGCTCGCCACGGTGGCGGCGCTCGCATCGCTGGAGTTCGGCCTGATGGCGCTGATCTTCATCGCCTCGACAGACGGCTTCCTCAAGGGCGTCAGCCCCGGCTGGCACACCCAGCTCCTCAAGGACTACCTCATCGCGCTGTGCCTGTTGCGCTGGGCATGGCTCAGTGTGCTTGGCAACAGGCGACAGTCGGTGCGCCATCCCCTGTCCCTCCCGATCCTGGTCTTTGGCGGCTGGGTGGCGGTGCAGTTGCTCAACGCGCGCGCGGGCAGCCTGGTCATCGGCCTCGCGGGCATGCGCATGTGGACGATGTGGCTGCCGGTCTTCTTCATCGCCTACGACACGATGGTGTCCCGCCGGGAACTCGACCGGATATTGCTGTTCACCATCGCTCTGTTCATCCCGCTGTCGGCGTACGGCATCACTCAGTACTACATCGGCCTGGATCACCTCTACCGGCTCAGTCCGGGCTTTGACGTGTATCGTCTTCAGTACTACTCCGGGGCGGAGCGGAACGAGTTGCGGCCGCCATCAACGATGGTCTCCCCCCACGCTTTCGCAGGCGGCCTTGCCACGGTAGTGCTCATGACCGTGGGAGCCGCCATCTACTTCAGCAGGAACCGCCTCATCCAGGCGGTGGCGCTGGCAGCGGTCCCCCTCATGAGCATCGCGCTCATGATTACGGCCGTACGTAACGCGGCGGCGTCGGCCGTCATCGGGGTGGTCGCCCTGCTGGCGGTCATCCGTCGGGCCGACCTGGCTATCATTGCCATCGTCCTCGGCGCGATCGCCATCACTCAGGTGGACATCATCACCAGCGGTGAGGCCAACCGGCGCCTCATGTCGGTCATCGAGGACCCGGAGTACACGCGCAACCGCATCATGGGCCGCTGGAGCTTCGCTGTCAATTTCGCGCTCAACCACCCGCTCGGGTCGGGTATCGCGACCGGCATGGGCACCGGGCGGCTCAGCAACTTCGCATACGGGCGCCTCAACCCGGAGGAGCGGAGCATCGCCGTTGAGAATGAGTACGGTCGGTCGCTGACAGAGCTGGGCATCCCGGGCTTCCTGTTCTTCGTCTGGATGCTCTTCGCGGTTGGCCGTAACAACTACAGGTCCTATCGCGGGGCGCTTCATCTACGAGATCGCTGGCTGCTCGCCGGCATCTTCGCCTCGTGCTTCAGCATGCTCGCGCGCCTGCTCACCGGGCCGGCGCTCTACGGCTGGCCCGAGGCTCCCCTGTTCTGGATCTTCGTCGCCATGGCCGCCCGGCTGCCGGAGATCGAGCGGGACGAGGAGATGCGCACCAGCGCCCCGAAGCCCGAGAATCGAGCGATCGTCCTGGGGGAAGTCACACTGCCGTGGGCGTCTGGTGACGAGGGCCGCAACTAGGCCGCCGCGCCGCCGGACGCGAATGGGAGTTGCCCATGTCGGCCTGCCAACGCCTTCCTGTCGCCGACCAGGACGCAGCCGATGCCCTCGGCCTGCGGGCGACGCTGATCCTGCTCATCGCCGTCACGTTGCTCGGAGCGGCTCTGCGCATGTACAGCCTCGCCGATGACAACCTCTGGCGCGATGAGGGCGCGAGCCGGGCTATCAGCGGCCGGCCGACCGTCCGCGGCGTGGTGGAGCTCACGATGGCGCGCGACCCCCACCCCCCCGCCTACTACCTCACGCTGCACTTCTGGCGACAGGCATTCGGCTCGTCCGACGCGGCGATGCGAGGGCTGTCCGTGCTCTTCGGCACGGCCGCGATCCCCGCCATCTTCCTCGTCGGCAGAGCCCTGTTCGGCACACACGTGGGCCTCGGCGCGGCACTGCTCATGGCCGGGATGCCCACGAGCCTGCGCTACTCCCAGGAGGCGCGCAGTTACACAATGCTCAGCTTCCTGATCATCCTCGCCTGGTATTTCGCCATTCGCCTGACACGCCGCCGTGACCCCTGGGCCGCCATCGGCTTCGCCATCACCGCCATCCTGCTGCCCTACACGCATTACTGGGGTGGCCCGGCGCTCTTCGCCGTCGCACTCATCTCCACCGTGCCGCTGCTGGTCGATAGTGAGCATCGATGGCGCCTATGGCAGCTCGCCCCCGGCCTCATGCTCTCCGCCGCCCTCTTCGTGCCATGGGTGGGGGTCATAGTCCACCGTCAGATGGCCGCCGCAGCCATTGGCGCGGGTGCGGTCTTCTTCGACCACGTGAAGCCCTCGTCATTTATGGCAGCATTCGGCAGACCCTTCGGCTACGACCTCCTGCCTGGCCCCGTGGGCGCGGTGGCGGTTCTCACGGGCGGCGGCTGCGCCGCCCTTGTGCTCTGGCTGTGGCGAGGTCGTGCCCGCGTCGCGGTGTACTGGAGCGTCGGGATGCTGCTGATCCCGGTGTCGCTGATTGCGGTCATCGGTGAGTTGACGACCTTCTGGATCGGCGTGCGCGTGCCCAACGTCACGATGGTCCCAACTGCCGTCATCTGCGCCGCGGCCGTCGCCGGACTCTGGCGCGGGCGCCGGGCGGCGGCCATCGCATTGAGCGTCCTCCTCGCGGCGCTTTGCGCACAAGGCATATGGAGCTGCTATAGCGCGCCCCCGCGGCCCGACTGGGAGGGCGTGGCGGCGGTCATTGAGGCCGAGGAGCGGCCCGGCGATGTGATCGTCACCATCACCTCGGAGTTCGTGCCCGAGACCCTCGATCACTACTACTCTGGCGCGCTCCCCGTCCGGGGACTGTCGCGGCTGATCTTCGATCGCGGCGAGATCATCCGCGAGGCCCGCAGGCTGTGGCCCGAGGGTGGGCGGATGTGGCTGATCCTCGACAGCCCGCTGGAGAGTCCCGCGCCTCAGGCCCTGCGCGAGCTCGCCTCCGGCGAGCAGTACTACCGCGTCGGCTGCACTCCGTTCTACTGCCTCGACTACCCCACTGAAGCCAACTGGTGGGATGATGCTCGGTCGGGAGGACCGCCATGAACATCCTGCTTGTCGCGATCGACACGCTCAGCGCCCGATGGCCGAGCTGTACGATTTGGAGGCCGATCCGGGCGAGTTCCGGAACATAGACCCGCTGGTCACGCATGGCATCACACTCGGGAAGGACTGGTTGCAGTGGGGCGAGCGACACGGATACTGGTAGCGGCGCTGGCAGTCTGCGCCGCATCGACGGGCTCTGCGCAGGACGACATCAGCGCTGAGCAGGCTGAGCTGAACCGCGTGGCGCGCGAATGGACCTATGTGGTCGAGCGCGTGGAGAATGCGCGCACGATCCTCGACGACCCGAACGCGCTGCAGGACGTTCTCGACCGCGCGCAGGCGATCATCAAGCGCGCCGAGGATGGTGACGCGAGCCTGCTGGAGCCTCCGGGTGAGGCCATGCCGGATGACGCCATCTTCGCCGCGACGCAGGGCGACCGCCCGTTGATGGCGAGCTTCGTGCATCCGTGGACGCGCCACGAGCCGTCGTACGTGCCGCCCCTGGAGCCGGACGAGCGCGCGCAGATCACCGCGCTGCGCGGCGAGCAGACCGCGGCGGCGTTCACGCTCAGCGCCACCGGCGCAGCGCAGAACTGCCGCATCAGCGTCGAGGGCCTCGACCCGGAGCAGTTCGACGTCACGCTCCGCCGGCAGGTCTACCTGGAGACGTGGTATCACCGCGAGAAGTCCGGCATCTACGACGCGATGCCGCGCGTTCCGGAGGCCGACGGCGGCTGGAGCCTCGCGCTCAAGCCCGGCGAGGCTGTGCGCCTGCACCTCGCGATCGCGGTGGGGGAGAGCGCCCGCGATGCGACGGCCACCATCACCGTCCGCTCGCACACCGGCGTTGAGCAGACGCTGCGGCTCGACGTGAACGCGCTGCCCGCCGCTCCGCCCGCGCAGTCGCGCTTCGAGCACGTCTCGTTCCTCTACCCGGAGCTGACCGTCTGCGCGCGTTCGCCCGAGGAGGCTTCCGCGGACCTCGGCGCCCATCACGTGACGATGATCGAGTTCCCCTACCTGCCGAAGGCCACGTTCACGCCCGAGGGCGAACTCATCGAGGCCGACTTCTCCCGTCACGATCGCTGGCTCGACATCTACGCGCCGAACGTGCGCCGCATGATGATCTTCTGGCGCGGCGACATCGAGCTCGACGAGGAGGGCGAGAACGTCCTCGTGGAGCACTCGCCGCAGTGGCGGCGCGCGCTCATCGAGGTCCTGCAGGCGTGGCTGGCGCACTCGGCCGAGCGCGGCTACGGTCCGGAGCGCTTCGTGGCGCTGATCGCCGACGAGACGCACTCCGAGCACCTCGACGTCGCGCCCGACGAGCACGTCCAGGCCGTCGCCGAGACCATGCGGCAGGTCCACGCGGCGATCCCCGAGCTGGCGATCTTCCAGACGCTCACCTACTACGCGTTCCCGGCGGACGTGGAGCAGATCGCGCCCACGCTCGACTTCGCCTGCATGGCGCTGCCGTGGCCGGAGAAGCTCAGCCGCAACGCGCCGCCGACGTACAACCCGCGCCTGGCGTGGGACGAGGAGATCGGGCCGCGGTTCATGCAGCGCCGCGACGAGGCGGGTATGACCCTCGGCAGCTACCACGTCGCCTCCGGCAAGAGCGACAACCTGCTCGCGTGGAACTACGCCTATCCGCTGATCGCGCTCGGCAAGGGCATGACCGGCGTGGGGCACTGGGCGTACAACATCGCGCGGGCGAGCACCTGGCATGACTGGGACGGGACCGGCGCGGTGCGGCTCGACTACAGCTTCGTCTACGATGGCGCCGAGGACCACCTGCGCAACCGCCTGCTGAACCCGACCGGCGAGCGCGTCGTCCCGTCGATCCGCTGGGAGGCGCTGCGCGAGGGCATCCAGGTCGCGAAGCTGCTGCTGGCCCTGCGCGACGCCCGTGATGCGGGCGAGCTGCCCGCGGACCAGGCCGCCGAGGTCGACGCGCTCTTCGCACAGCTCGATGGCCTCGGCCCGGACAGTGAGCGCCTGAGCCCCGAGTTCGTGGCGGAGATCGCCCAACGCGCCCGCCAGGCGTGGCTGGCCCACAGCACTGCGTTGCGAGGAGCTGAGTGACGATGACGCGAGCTCTGAACCTGCTGCTGGCCGCCCTCGCGCTGTGCACCGCTGCGAACGCGGAACTGCGCGAGGTCGCGACGCCTGGCGAGCTGGCGGTCGCGATCGAGGCCGCCGGACCGGGCGATGCGATCGTGATCGCCGACGGCGAGTGGCTCGACGGCACTATGAAGATCGACTGCTCCGGCACCGAGCGCGATCCGATCCTCATCCACCCGCAAACGCCCGGCGGCTTGACCCTCACCGGCGCCGCGTGGATCCGCCTGGTCGGCTCGCACCTCGTGGTGAGCGGCATTCAGATGCGTGGCGGCGCGCGCGAGGCCCCCGCCGATGGCGTCGATCGTAAGCGCACCAGCTCGCCGATCGACCTGCAGGGCGACTACTGCCGCGTCACCGAGTGCGCCATCGTGGACTTCAACCCGGTGACGCGCGAGGAACGCTACCAGTGGGTCACCGTGCGCGGCACGGGCAACCGCGTCGATCACTGCTACTTCCGCGGCCAGGACCACTCGGGCGTGACGCTGACCGTCAACGTCGCGCGCGGCCGGCCCAACGACGCGCTGATCGACCACAACTACTTCGCCGGCAAACCCGAGCTGGGCGCCAACGGCGGCGAGACGATCCGCATCGGCACCAGCCATGTCTCCGTCTACGACTCGCGCACCACAGTAGAGCACAACCTCTTCGAGCACTGCGACGGTGAGGGCGAGATCATCTCCAACAAGTCCTGCGCGAACGTCTACCGCCGCAACACCTTCGTGGAGTGCGCGGGCGAGCTGACCCTCCGCCACGGCGACCGCTGCCTCGTGGAGGGCAACGTCTTCCTGTGCAACGACTACCGCGGCTCGCGCGGCGTGCGCGTGGTCGGCCGCGACCACCGCGTCATCGGCAACTACATCTTCGACCCCGACCGCTACGGCATCGCCCTGCAGGCGGGCATCGTGGACACGTCCCTGGGCGGCTACACCCAGGTGCGGCGCGCACTGATCGCGCACAACACGATCATCGCGCCGCACGGCGACTGCATACGCCTCGTCTCCGAGGAGACGGAGGGGATGCTGCCCGCGATCGACTCAGTCTTCGCGAACAACATCCTGCTGGGGCCGGAGCGGCCGATCTTCTACCGCGCGCCGAACCCGGATGATTTCGAGTGGCAGGCGAACATCGCGTGGGGAGGCGAGCTTGGCATCGAGCAGCGCGAGGGTATTGCGTGGACCGATCCGCTGCTTGTTGAGTGCGAGGACGGCCTCCTGCGCCCCGCGCTGGAGAGCCCGGCGATCGACGCCGCCGCGGGCGCGTACAACTACGACAACCCGAGCGACCTGTCCTGGGCGTTGGCGAATCACGTGCTGGACATCGACGGCCAGCCGTTCGATGACACGCCGGACATCGGCTGCGACGAACTCTCTGACGCGCCGGCCACCCACCGGCCGCTGACGCCGGCGGACGTCGGCCCGGAGTGGATGCACTGACGAGTCGTTCGTCGTAGTCGTTGCCGCAACGACCGCAGGCTGGAAGCCTGCGCCACGGTGATGATGGCTGTCTCGTGCCTGCAGATGGGCAGACTTCCTGCCCGTCGCCGTTCGCCGTCAGTCGTTCGTAGGACAGGCTTTCCAGCCTGTCAGCCGTTGGTCGTTTGTCGTTAGCCGTCAGCCGTTTGTAGGACAGGCATCCTGCCTGTCGCCGTCTGTCGTCAGTCGTTCGTCCTGTCAGAACACCTCGATCTCGCTCACGTGCAGTTCATCGCGCGCGTCGATCGCCCCGCCCTGCGGCGCCTGCACGAACCTCAGCCGGTCGGCGACCACCGGCGGCGCCTTCAGCACCGTAGGCTGCTCCGGCACGTAGTTGTGCCCGAGCGCCCAGTAGCACCAGTCGCGGCCATCGTGATACTGCAGCGCGAACTCCGTCGAGCTGAGCGGCCGCCGCTCGCCCTCCGGCCAGTGCACGACTGCCCGCGATATCTGCACCGGCTCCTCCCAGCGCAGCTCCAGGGAGTGCCCGTCCGGGTTCGCGGGCAGGTCCAGCGCCGGCGCGCCCTCACCGACGCGTCCGTCGATGACCACCGCCGCCTCGGGCGGCGTTGCCTGCGCGCTGCTCGCGAGGTTCACCCCGCGCGCGCCCATCGACGGGCCCACGAAGATGTCGTCGAACCACGCGCTGCCCTTGCGGTCGCGGAAGAGCGCCCAGACGTTCAGCGTGGCGAGGTCGCGCGGCACCGCGAAGGTCGCCGAGCGCCGCTGCCAGTCGTGCGTGCCCGGGTCGAACTGCACCGTGCCGAGGTGCACGTTCCCCCCTGCGGTGGTCAGCCCGCCCACCCAGACCGAGTAGGTCTTGCCGACCCCGCCCGATACGCTCTCAGCGCGGCTCCAGCCGCTCACGAGCAGTTCGCGCGGCGGCTCACCTTCCACCGGCAGGCTCCAGTGGCACATCTGATCGCCCGTCGCGGCGGCGCTGCTCACGCGCAGGCAGGCCTCGCCCGAGCGCGGATCGTCGGCTACGATCTCCGCGCTGCCGCCGAGCACCGCACTCTCCGGCGCCCCCTCGACGCCCTCGAAGTCCGCCTGCGGCAACAGGTTCACCGGCTGTTGCAGCCACGGTACGGTGATCGCCGTCCACCCGACCGGCTGTCCGTCGGCGACCGCGCGGAAGCTGACTGTGGCCTCACCCGCGAAGGCGTCCGGGCCGGTCAGCTCAAAGCGAAGCGTCTGCGTCTCGTCGGGGGCGAGTGTCACCTGGCGCGAGGCCGGTGTGAGCGCAAAGCCCTCGGGTGCCTGGGCGCTCACCGTCGCCTCGACGGCCTCGCCGGTCATGTTCGTGGCGCGCAGCTCGACCGCGCCGTCGGCACCCACCTCGGCCTCCAGCAGCACGGGCCAGGTGATGCGGTAGGAGCGCGCCATGAACACGGCCATCATCGCGTCTTCGCTTGCGTCCACCACCGTCCCGAAGCTCGCACGCTCGTGCGGCCTCGGCAGGCCTGCGTCTCCGCGGCCCTCCAACCACACGGCTCCATGCCAGCGCTCGCGGGACATCATCGGCTCCGGAGACGTCCCGGCCGGAAGCTCATCAACCATCGGCATCACGTCGTCGAGGTGAACGCCCCGGTCAAGCGCGAGCGCGGCGCCGAGGTGCAGCGCACACTCGCGCGCCCGCAGTCGAATGTAATGGCGGGTGCCGGCGTCACGATAGCTGGTGTCGCGGTAGGCGGCAAGCTCAATGAGCGGCTTGAGCGTCTCATGGAGCTGCGCATCGTCCGTGGCCGGTGTGGCGTCCGACAGCGTAGCGCGGACATTTCCCAGGGCCTCCGTGAGTGCGGGCTCCTCGCCGACCACTGTCAGCGCGCTCATCCCACGTTCCCATAGCGCCTGCACGGCCTCGTCGCGCCCGCACACGAGGAACGCGCGGCACTCCATCCCGCGCACGGTCGTCTCGAACGCCACCCGCCCTCTATCCAGTGCGTACCAGACCTCCGGGTGCAGCAGATCCACCGCGACGGCGTCGGCGGCCTCGCAGCGCAGGTCGCTCTGCACCGCCACGGTCTGCGCCTCGGGCAGAGGGTTGTACACCGTGAGATAGAACGCCCCGTCCTCCGGGCCACCGTAGCGCTCGATGCCCAGGCGCGGGTCGCTGAGCGTCGCACGCGTGGCCGGCTCCCAGCCCGCCTCCTGCAGGCGATCGACTACGGGCACGTAGAGCCGGAACTGCTCGCGGTGGCGCTCGAACATCGCCGGGTCGGCCCAGTAGCTCTGATAGCGCCAACCGCCGGAGGTGTAGAGACTCGGGTAGAAGCCGTAGAACGTGGCCTCGGCGAGGTAGTCTTCCAGGTGCGAGAACAGCGCGTTGAACTCCTCGCGGTCGAACTTCAGCAGTGGCGTGTGCACCTTCCCCTGCATCGTCGCCCGGCACCAGTCCCACCGCGGCCCGAGCCGCGCCTGCTTCGTCGCCCAGAAGGTCTCGGTGCCGCCCGCGTCGAGGACCGCCGAGTGGAAGATCTGCGGTTCCCGCCAGCCGTTGGCGAACACGATCCGCCCCTGCGGCCAGTGCTCGCGGTTGAGGTGCTCCGCGTACTCCTGCTCGCCAATCCCCGCGAGTGTGCATGGCCTGGGCGGTGTGCCGCGGAAGGTCAGCGGGTGGTCGGTGCTCGCCCAGTGCTCGCGGCGGAAGTTCGGCTGTCCGCCCTGGAAGTTGTCGAGGTAGATGCCGCCGAGCGCCTCGCCCTGCGCCTCAAGTTCAGCGGCCGCCTTCGCGACCGCCTCGTTCATGAACGCGGCGTGCGGCTCGGCGACCGGCAGGTCCGGATCGGAGTTCACGAGGCAGTCGTAGACCAGCCGCCCTCGCGCCCAGTTGGCGTAGAACGCGTGGCGGCTCGGGCTCCCGTCCTCGCCCTCAAGCGCGCAGTCGCGCATGATCTCCAGCCGTCGCAGCAGCCCCTCTCGCGCCCGCTCAGGCCCGTTCTCGCGCACCCACGCCTCGACCTCGTCAAACGACTGGTCCTTCGGCGCATCGAAGGGCAGCAGCACGTCGATCTGGCCCGGGATCACGTAGCGCATCGAGGCGACGCCAAGCTCGCGGTTCAGCGCGGGGGAGTGCAGGCCGGTCTCGTGGAAGCCGAAGTGGAAGTCCTCCGCGAGCGGAATCTTCGCGAGGTCGTGGAAGGTCATCCACAGCCCGCGCGTCGTCGCGTGCGTGCTGAACGGCTCGGGATGCGCGCGGTAGTATGCCTCCAGCGCCCCGCGGAAGCCCCACGCGGGGTCGGGCGCCAGCACGAAGAAGCGCACGTCCGCGCGCGAGGGGAACTTCGTGGTCGCCGCACTCAGGCCGAGGTCCCACTCCATCCGAAGCTCCCGCGCCTCGGCATCGTAGAGCGTCCGGTGCGTGACCATCCGGTCGAGCGGGATGGCGAGGCCGAGCGCCCGCCGCCCGTCCTCGACGCAGCAGAGTGGGTAGTGCGCGATGTTGAGGCTGTTGGCGAACACGCCCGCGTCGCCGATCGTGCTCGAGCGGCGCATGTCGTCCCACCAGCGCCAGCCGGTGGCGTCCATGCCCAGCGCGAAACTCAGCGTGACCGCGCGGTCCTCGCCGGTGCTGTCCTGCAGCGAGCACGCGACCTCAAGCGCGCCCTCGCGCGGTATGAACTGCGCGTCGAGCCGCAGTCCCAGCTCGTCCGCGGCGTATGCCGCGCGCGGGCCGCCCGGTGCATCGCTCAGAGGCGCGAACAGCTCGGCGCTCTCGCCGGTCGCGGCGTCGGTGACCCGGAAGCCGCCCGTGGCCGCCAGCGGCTTACCCGCGAGCGTCAGCCCCTCGACGCGGCCTGTCTCGGGGGAGATGGCAAGCGCGGCGTCACCAGCGACCGGCAGCGTCTCGGCGATGGCGGGGGCGACGACCACGACGCAAGCAATGGCCAGCCCAATCAGCATCCATGGCGCGCGTTTGCCCATCGCTGGGAGCCTCCAGTCACGAACACGACCCGGTCAGTCGATCAGTCCCTGCTCCAGCAAGCTCTGCAAGTTCATCAGGACCCCCGATTATGGATGTCGTCTGTCCGTTCAGGACGCTTGTGATGAAGTGATCCCCGCTCGACACGCGTTCGCGGAATTCGTCCACGCTCATGGCGACCGGGTTGATCTCGCGGCCCAGAGCAGCAACCGCGGGGCGCAGCGCACGCATGACGGCACGCGGCGACGCCGGGCCGATGACGAGCAGGTCAATGTCACTGTCCGGCCTGAAGCGGCCCGACGCAAATGACCCGAACAGGAGCGCCACCGCGATCTCGTCACTCAACGGCTCCAGCGCGTCGCGCAGCGGACCGGTAATCCCCACCGTCTTCACGATCAGGCCGGTCAGTTCCGGCATGACCGGACAGTCGGCGTTCGCCCGGTAGAAGACCTGGCTGCCGCGCTTCTCACGCAGGAGTATCCCGGCGTCTACGAGCGGCTCGAGTGCCTGTTGAACGGCGCGGATGCGCAGCCCCGTGCGCTCCGCCACCTCGCGCTGATAGAAGCTGCGCTCGGGGTTCAGCAGCAGCAGCCGCAGCACCTCGGCCTTCGCCTCGCTCACCAGCGGCTCAAGCTCAAGCAGGGGCATCTCGCACCTCCTGACTATAATCTATAGTCACCTGACTATATTCTATAGTCAATGCTCCGCCGCCGTCAACCCTCACTCCCCAACTCCCCACGCATTACTTCCCCTCGAACCGCTGCAGTTCCGGCCAGATGCTGCGCATCTGCCACGCCTCGCAGGAGGTGAGTTTGGCCTCGCCGCCGCGCGCGAAGGCCGAGACGCCCGTGCTCCGCTCGCCCTCAGGGAACGCCTGCACGGTCAGGCATTGCCGGTCGTTCGCGAAGACCTCCACGATGCTGCGGTCGATGAAGATGCGCAGCCGCAGCGGCTCGCCCTCCGCCAGCGCCAGCGGCCCGATCTCCGGCGGACGCGCCTGCACGTCGGGGCTCGTGGACCCGCGCGAGACGTCGATGCCGAGGCTGCACAGTTGCGGAGATTCGTCTTGGTAGAGCGTGATGACGGTCTCTTCGCTCCCGTCCGGCGCCTGCAGGACCTTCAGCCCGACCTCGCGCGCGGAGCCCGGCCCGATCGTCGCCGCGATCTCCACCGCGCTGCCGCCGATGCCCTCAAGCGCGATCTCCCCGTTCGCCGGGATGGTCGCCGGCTCGACCGAGGCGTGGTCGAAGCGCAGCGACTGCATCTCCGCGAGTGGCGCGATGCGCAGGGAGTTGTCTTCCGCCAGCCAGAGGTGCCTCGGCAGCGTCATCACGCCGAACCACTCGGCGCCCGTGCGCTGGCCGCGCATGTTGAAGATCGCGAGGTAGCGCCCGGAATCGTCGATCGTCGCCGACGGCGCGTGCAGGCTCCCGCGGTTGATCGGCCCGTAGTTCATGCGCCCGTGATAGTCCGGGATCAGCCGGTGGCTCTCCCGGTCGTAGTCGCCGACGTAGTAGCGGCCCGAGCGCGTGTGGCTGAACAGCAGCAGCATGTGCTTGTCTTCGCTGATCGGCCAGAAGTTCGGGACGGCCCCGTCCTCGCCGGGCTCCGCGAAGAACGGGTCCTTCAGCAGCGGCCCGAGCCACTCCCACTCCGCCAGGTCCTCCGAGCGGAAGAGGTGATCGACGCTCACGCAGTCCACGCCGCGCTCGCCGTCCGCATACGTGCCTGAGAGCGAGTAGTAGCCGTCCTCCTCGCGCCAGATGCACGGGTCGAAGACGCGGTAGGGCTCGCCATCGGGCGTGATCGGGATCACCGGGTTGTTCGGGTGCTTGCGCCAGTTGAGCAGGAGCGGGTCGCCGGCGGTGGCGATCGCGTTGCCCGACTGCGTCCCGTGGTAGATGGCGATCACGCGATCATCCTCCACGAGCGTCTGCCCGGAGTAGCAGTCGCGCTCGATGGTGGGGTAGAGCGCGATGGGCAGGTCCTCCCAGTGCACCATGTCATCGCTGACCGCATGACCCCAGTGGACGCGATTGGCGCCCTTCGGCCAGAACTGGTAGAACAGGTGAT
>JALGSW010000221.1 GCA_029821635.1 Candidatus Zipacnadia bacterium | reverse complement strand
CGCGGGCTGATCGTGGGCAACGTCGAGCGCAGGCCCGATGACACGCAGCCGGCAGGCCGCGTGATCGAGCAGTCGCCGCAGCCGGGGCAGCTTGTGGCATCGGCCTCCGAGGTGGACCTGGTCGTCGCGATCGGCCCGAGGGATGTGGCCGTGCCGGACGTAACCGGCACCCGGCTCGACCGCGCCCAGTCACTGCTTGAGGCCGCCGATCTCACGCTCGGGCAGGTCGAGGAGTTCTTCCACGCGACGGAGCCGGCCGGGATCGTCTTCGACCAGGAGCCGCGGCCCGGAACGCGCGTCAACGAGGGCACGCCGATCAGTGTGTCGGTGTCCAAGGGCCCCGAGGAGGAAGAAGCGCCGGAGAACACGGCTGAGACCGGTGACGACGGGGGCGAGACGCAACCGCCGCCGGGGGACACTGTCCAAGATCCTGATGATGAGGAGCAGCCGCCGGTTCGCAGCGACCCTCACGTTGACGTAAGAGTGGATGAGGGCTACCGCCCCGAGGAGCCCGCGCTAAGGCGCTTCAACGTGACGGTCGTCGCCAAGGGCGAGGAGCCGGATCAGAAGATCGAGGTGCGGTGGCGCGATGAGAGCGGCACCACGCTGACGCAGGAGTTGGCGGGGGGGTCGATGCAGCCGGGACAGACCGAGACAGTGCCGATCCGCGCTCAGGGAACGGTGACCATCGAGGTCCGGCATGATGGGCAGGTCGTGTTCACAGAGACCAAGCCCGTTCCCCAGACCCAGGATCAGCCTGAGTGAGAAGTGGCGCCGGGCGTGACGAGGGGCAGGAGTGATGATGATGCGTAAGTTGCAGCGCACAGGGCTGATCGTGACCGCAATCGCCATCGTGGCGAGCGCGACCGCATGGGGGACGCCTACCATGGCCGGGACACGCAACCTCGTGTCCCAGGCCAACGGCGGGCAGATCGCCAAGTTCTCAAGCCAGTCCGTGGACGAGAACGGCCAGCCGCGAGCTGAGTGGGCGGTTACGAACCTGATCGACGGCCTGCACGTGGTAGGCTCGCACACGCCGGAGGGTTCCTACGGCTGGTGCAGCCAGAGCGTGCCGTCGCCGGACAACCCCGAGTGGGTCATCTTCCAGCTCCCGGAGAAGCGGCTGATCAGCCGCGTGGTCATCGACCCGGTCACCGACGACCCCGAGTGGCTCGGCCGCTGGGTGAAGAACGTCCGCGTCTCGGTCTCCACCGAGGGCGTGGATGGGCCCTACACCAACGTCGGCACCTACATCGTCCTGCGCCAGGGCATCGAGCAGACCTTCGACTTCACTCCGCACGAGGCGGTCTGGATTAAGCTTGACATGACCAGCAACTGGGGCTCGGACTACTGCGTCGGCCTCGGCGAGTTCAAGGTTTACGAGGCCATCGTCACCAACGACGAACTCGACCAGCTCATCAGCAGGCTGGACGCGCTCCTGCTCGACCTCAAGCGCTACCGCGACAGCCAGCTCCATCAGCAGGAAGAGGCGAACACCCAGGCCGTGACGACTCCGCCGGCGGCCGCGGCGGCAGACGGCGCTCAGTAGCGACGCGCGGCGCACTCCGCATGACCTACCGAGGGCGGGCCCGCCGAGGGCTCGCCCTCTTCATTGGGCCCTGCGCGCGACCTCTCGCCCGACCACGATGCCGCTCGCGGAGGCCTGCACCAGCCCGCGGGTGATGCCCGAGCCGTCGCCGGCGAAGAACAACTCCGGCCTGTCGGACTCGAGCTGTTCGCTGAGCCGGGCCGGGCGCACCGTGTAGAACTTCGCCTCCGGCGCGTAGAGCAGCGTACGGTGGCTGCACAGGCCCTCCAGCAGTCCGGGGCTGTCAAGCGCGCGCATGAAGGCCTCGATCACGCGGCAGGACTTGGCGTTGAGCGCGAGGCGGATATCGCCGGGCAGCGCGGACGCGAGCGTCGGTGCGGTGAACGAGTCGCGCAGGTCGTCGTCGCGCGAGCGCCTGCGGTCGGCGAACTTCGGCCACGTCTGCACGATCGCGTTGCGCGCGCCGAGGATGTTTGCGGTGCGTATGTAGGCCTGCGCGAACTGCGCGGGGTTGTCGCACGGGTCGTCGAGGTGGATGGTGTGCAGCACCGCGAAGTTCGTGCGGCCGGTCGGGCGCTCCGGCAGCGTCTGCCCGTTGACGGCCAGCAGGTCCTCATCGTAGCGCTCGACCAGCACCGATCCCTCCGGGCAGACGCAGAAGGTGCGCACGTGCTCGCCGTCGATCAGCCCGCGCAGCTTGAACTCCCAGGTCGCGTCGGTGAGCGCGCGGGTGAGCTGCGCGTCGGTCTCCACGCGCACTCCCACGTCGATGGGCCCGTTCACGGCCGCAATGCCGTTCTCTTCGAGGGCGCCGACGAGGAAGCCGTGGCCGCTGCGGCCCGGCGCTGCCAGCAGCCAGCGGGCCTGCAGCTCGCGGCCGTCCTCGCCGACGACGGTCCAGCCGTCGTCGGCGGACGCGAATCCGGTCACGCGCGTCTCCAGCAGCACCTCCGCGCCACGCTCGACGAGGAAGTCGTGCCACGCGTCCACAACGCCGTGGCAGGCGGTCGTGCCGAGGGGGATGATGTCCGCCGGGATGTACTCCAGTCCAGCGCGGATGCACGCCCGCTGGATGCGCTCGCCTGCCTCCGGGTCGCTGAAGCGGCCGCGCATGGCCTCGTACTGCGGGCGCTCGGCGGGGTCGAGGAAGTCGAGGTAGAGTTCGAGCACGTCTTCGAGCAGGCCGGAAATGCGCTCGCCTACCCACGTCTCAAGCTCGCCGCCGATGGCGCTCTCGAGCACCAGCTTGCCGTCGGAGTTGGCGCCTGCGCCGCCGAACCCTGACGTGCGGCTTGGATCGTGGCGCTCGCCCTTCTCCAGCAGCGTGATGCGCCCGGCGGGGAAGCCCGCCCTGATGGCGCTGATGGCGGCGGCGATCCCCGCCGGCCCGCCCCCGATGATGACGAAACGATCGTCTCCGCTCATGCCGATGACCTCCGCGGGGATACTACGCCGCGGGGAGAGCGGAGTCCTCGTCGGGGTTCAGGCCTCTGGCCGGCGCGCGAGGATGCCCGCCGTCTCCGCGCAGCCGTACATCGTGCTCGTCCAGGTCTTCCCGAAGCCCTGGCTCACGTTGACCTCCAGCAGCTTGCCGAACTTCTCCTCCCACGCCACGCGCAGGATGCGCAGGTGGTCCGGATTCTGCCCGAAGCGCACGCCGTTGACGTGCGCCATCATCGTCACGCCCGGCTGGCTGACGCCGCGCAGGGCTGTGCCGGGGCAGGAGGTGTAGCTCCAGCCGCGCCACTGCTCGTACCAGGTGTCCAGGTCGAGGAAGGTCACCGCGCGATCGATGCTGTCGGGCAGGCGCTCGTCGCCGGAGAGCTGGTAGTAGCGCGCGAGGCCGTTGATGAGCACCGCGGTGATGAAGCCGGCCATGCCGGTGTGGCGCGCGGTTTCGCAGACGCAGTGATCGGGCGCCATCGGGTAGTAGAGCCAGCCGCCGCAGACCGGGTCCTGATCGCCCATCGCGTCCTCGGCGATGGTGCGCATCGCGGCGAGGTAGCGCTCGTCCCACGCAAACTCGCAGGCCCCCGCGAGCGCCAGCATCGTCCAGCCCGCGACGCGTCCGCAGTGGCTGTGGCCCATGAATGCGAAGCGCCGGTCCTCGACGAGCTGCGCGAGGTTGTCGGCGATCGTCTCCACCGTCTCGCGAACGAACGGGTCGCCGGTGAGGAAGTAGTGGCGCGCGCTGCCCTGGGTGAAGATGTGGCCCAGGTTTGTCGGTCCGAGGCAGAGGTACGGGTTCGGCGCGCGCCCGACGCCGTGCTCGATGAAGATCTCCCGGACCGCATCGGTCTCGACGAGGCCGGAGACGTGGCCGATGGTGTGCTGATGGACCATGCCGGGGCGGTAGGGGTAGGCGGGCTCTTCGCCCTCCTCGCCGCGCTTCGGACCACCGGTGGTCTCGCAGAAGTGATCCCAGAGCGCGTCGTTCACGTGATGGACCGTGTCCACCTCGATGGAGTGGCGCGCTGCGGCGTCGGCAGCGTAGAAGTAGCGCGGGTCGCCCGTGCGCGCAAACTGGATCAGGAGCTGGTTGGCGGTGTCATACTCGTGATTGCCCCAGTTGACGTGGCGCTCACCGTACCAGTCTCCCCAGTTCATCGCGCCGTAGTCGCGCTGCTGCTCGATCGAGCTCTCGAGGCCCGCGAAGAGCTTCTCCGCCCACGCATCGTACTCGGCCATCTCCTCACCCGCGGGAGCGATCTCATCCCAGACGCCGGTGGCGATCGCCTGCGCCGGGTTGGCGATGGGGATCAGCGGCCGGTCGATCGCGCGCGCGAGTTCCTCACCCATCTGCTGGCCGGAGACGTCCAGCCACAGCTCCCAACGGCGCGCCTGGCCGGTGCGGATGCGGTAGTGTTCGTCGCCGAAGAAGTACCCGTACTTCCACCACGGCTCCATCGGCGGCAGTTCGTCGGGGTCACACATTGCGGGGAGCATCTCCACCCCGAACGCGTCGCCGACAATCCCGATGGAGGTGGGCCACATGCGCCAGAAGTCCCGCATCGCGAACGCGAATCCGTCGCCGTCGACGAGATCGACCTCCATCCAGCCCGGCGCGCGCTCGCCCTCCTCGATCTTCCCGTCTCCGGCATACACCCGGTAGCTCTGATCGGTGACCTGCTCGAGGCTCGCGAAGTCCTCGGTGAAGCCCTCCGCTCCGGGATCGCCGCCGATGCCCCAGGCCACCAACTCCTCGCGCGGCCAGAGCTGCAGCGCCACGCCCCCGACCTCCTGCACGAGGCCCTCATCGCAGTCCATCACGATTAGCGGCTCGACGCGGACGAAGTCGAGGCCCGCGTAGGCCGACACGCGCAGGCGGTAGCTGAACCAGCGGTCGCCCTCGGGCCGGACGATGTCGCCGCGTAGCTCGACGGTCGCGCGCATCGGCCCGGCGGCGAGCACTTCGACGGAGCGCAGCTCAGTGTCGCAGAGGCAGCCATCACCGTCTACCACGGCGAGGGCCGCATCGACCAGGTCGCCAAGGTTCAGCGCGCCATCGTCATCGACGCTGATGCGCCGCTCGCCGCAGATGATCGTGCGGCCGTCCTCGGAGACCGTGCAGGGCATCTCGGGCTCCGCAGGCGCCCCATCGCCCCAGGTGAGCGTGAAGCGCGCCTCGCCGTCCGCCGGCGGGGTTGCCTGGAAGTCCAGCAGCACCCAGCGCGCGGAGCCGTCCTGCCAGCGTCCGAGGACCTCCGTCTGCAGTGGGACGGTGGCGCCGCTCGCGTCGGTGAGCATGAACCGGCTGCCCTCAGGAGCCGCGCGTTCGGCTATCGGCACGCCGCCGCTGACTGGGCGGCGGGTGTCGAGCGAACTCATGTCGCGGACGGTGATGTCGAGTGAAGTCATGATCGTCTCCCGGTGCGTCGGCTTCGGTGCTTGCGCAACGCGGGGGTATTCGCGGACGGCGCGGCGGGACCTGCCCCGCGCCTCACCCCCCTGACCCCCCTCTCCCTGGAAATCGCTGGCGCGATTTCAAGCGGGAGAGCAACCGTGTTGTTTGTCAAGCAGCTTGAGCAGTTCGTGGCTGCCATTGCACGTGGTCACGGAGCATTGC
>JALGSW010000220.1 GCA_029821635.1 Candidatus Zipacnadia bacterium | reverse complement strand
AGGACGCCGAAGAGGGCGACCATCCGATTGAGTACGTCCTGCGCAAAGAGCTGGTCGGCGAGGACTGTCAGAACCTGGTGCGCTTCACGCTGCGCTTTGATTGCGACCACGGGCTGCTGGACTCGGAGATCACCGGCGGCTCCTTCGTGGAGAAGCGTGGGCGTGAACGCGCGGCGCTGGCGAAGAGCGCCGAGCTGTCACGATGACGGGGCCCGGGCGCGGAGCCTCGGGTGAGCGCGCCACCGGTTCGCCGGAGAGGCGGACGTCCGCGCTGCTGGTCCTGGCGCTCGTGTGCCTGTACGCACTGCTGGTGCTGGCGCCGCTGGTGCCCGGTGTACATCCCACCGTCGGAAGTGTCATCGTGACCGTCCTGTTCACCCTCGGGGCTCTCGCGGCCGCGTCGCTGGCGGCACGGCTGACGCTGGGCCCGTGGGTCGAGCTGGGTGCGCTGCTCCTGGGTATCCTCAACTGGTTCGTCTACGCAATCATCGGGACATCGGGGCCGCTCGCGCGCCTCACGGCGACGCCGGCCGCCGACGTCCTGCTTGTGTTCGCGATGATCATGGGTGGCCTGCTGCTCTCGCGCATCGTGCGCGAGCGGTCGCTGATCATCCCCGTGGCGATCGTGCTGGCGCTGGCGGATGTGTTCACGGTGTTCTTCGGGCCGACGGGAGCGGCGCTGGAGCAGGTCCCCAACGTCGTGCAGGCCGTCTCGGTGAAGCTGCCCGCGATGGGCTCGGCCACCGGCCCGGCCGGGATCGCAGGGCTCAGTCACATCGCGACGTTGGGCCCGGGCGACACATTCTTCGCCGCGCTGCTGTTTGCGTGCGTCGTCCGCTTTGGGCTGAATCTGGCGCGGACGTTCTGGTGGCTGCTCGGCGTGACCGCGGTCGGGCTCGGCGTGATCGTGGCGCTGCCGCAGGCGCCGGCGGTGCCTGTGCTGCCGCTGATCGGCGCTGCATTCCTTGTCGCCAACTGGCGTGACGTAACGCTCACGGGACGCGAGTGGACATACGTCGCGATCGTCATTGTCTTCGTAGTCGCGCTATTCGCCGCAATGAGATACGTGGTGCAGGCCGCGCTGTAGCCGGCCGCACACGACGACCCTTTCGCCGCATAACTCCGGGAGGACCAACCGTGGCAGATGCCTACGACTTCAACTCGATCGAGCGCAAGTGGCAGGAGTACTGGCGCCGAGGGAACCTCTTCCACGTCGAGCGCCGCGAGGATAAGCCCAAGTTCTACTACCTCGACATGTACCCCTACCCGTCGGGCGAGCTGCACATGGGGCACGTGCGCAACTACATCATCGGCGACGCCTTCGCGCGCTACCGAACGATGCAGGGCTTCAACGTGCTACACCCGATGGGCTGGGACGCGCTGGGCCTGCCGACCGAGAACGCGGCGATCAAGTTCAACCAGCACCCGGTCGAGTGGACGGCGCAATGCGTGCGCAACATGAAGGCGCAGTTCGAGCGCCTCGGGATCAGCTACGATTGGGCGCGGGAGATCGACACCTCCTCGCCGGAGTACTACGGCTGGACGCAGTGGCTTTTCCTGCAGCTCTACAAGAACGGCCTCGCGTACCGCGGGCCGGGTCTGGTGAACTGGTGCCCGGACTGCGGGACGGTGCTGGCGAACGAGCAGGTCGTGCAGGGCCGCTGCGAGCGCTGCGACGCCATCGCCGAGCGCGTCACACGCGAGCAGTGGTTCTTCCGCACCACGAAGTACGCGGAGAAGCTGCTCGAGGACCTGGAGCTGCTCGATCGCTGGCCGGAGCGCGTCGTGAAGATGCAGGAGCACTGGATCGGCAAGTCCAGCGGCTTCTCCTTCACGCTGCCCGTCGAGGGCCACGATGAGCAGATGGAGGTCTTCACCACACGCATTGACACCATCTTCGGCGTCACTTTCATGGTGCTCGCGCCCGAGCACCCGCTGGTGGAGCAGCTCACGAAGGGCACGGAGTATGAGGCCCCGGTGCGCGAGTTCTGCCAGCAGGCGATGGCGCTGAGCGTGATGGAGCGCGGCGCGGATGAGACGGAGAAGCGCGGGATTTTCACCGGCGCATACGCCACGCATCCGCTGACCGGCGACCGCGTGCCGATCTGGGTCGCGAACTACGTGATGATGGACTACGGGACCGGCGCGATCATGGCCGTCCCGGCGCACGACCAGCGCGACTTCGACTTCGCGCGCAAGTACGAGATCCCGATCGTGCCGGTCATCCAGCCCGAGGGCGAGCAGTTCGACGGCGCAACGATGGCCGAGGCATACGTCGGCGAGGGCGAGCAGATCAACTCCGGCGACTTCTCCGGGCAGCCGAACAGCGACGCGATGGAGGAGATCGGCGACTACATGGAGGAGGAGGGCATCGGCCATCGCGACGTCAACTACCGGCTGCGCGACTGGTGCATTTCCCGCCAGCGCTACTGGGGCGCGCCGATCCCGGTGATCTACTGTGACAAGTGCGGCATCGTGCCGGTGCCGGAGGAGGACCTGCCGGTCGAGCTGCCCTACGAGGTTGAGTTCCGCGTCACGGGCAACGCGCCGCTGTCGCAGGTCGAGGAGTTCATGAACGTGAAGTGCCCCGAGTGCGGCGGCCCGGGCAGGCGTGAGCCGGACACGATGGACACCTTCGTCTACTCGGCGTGGTACTACCTGCGCTACCCCAGCCCGCACGAGGCCGACGCGCCCTTAAACCGCGATGACGTGGAGTACTGGCTGCCGGTCGATCAGTACGTGGGCGGGATCGAGCACGCCACCGGCCACCTGATGTACTCGCGCTTCATCACCAAGGTGCTGCACGACCTCGGCTGGCTGAGCTTCCGCGAGCCCTTCGCGAGCCTGTTCACGCAGGGCATGGTGTACAAAGACGGCGCGAAGATGAGCAAGTCGAAGGGCAACGTGGTCAGCCCCGACGCGCTCAACGAGGAGTACGGCGCGGACACCGGCCGGCTCTACTCGCTCTTCGTGGGCCCGCCCGACCAGGACACGGAGTGGAGCGATGAGGGCGTCATCGGCTCACACCGCTTCCTGTGGCGCGTCTGGGGGCTTGTGACGGAGAACGCCGATGCGTGGGACCGGGAGTACATCGATGCGCTGCCCACCGAGCCGACGGATGCCCAGCGAGAGATGCGGCGCAAGACGCACGCCACCATCGCGAAGGTCTCCGACGACTTCGAGGCAATGCGCTTCAACACCGCGATCGCGGCGATCATGGAGCTGTCGAACGATCTGCGGCACTTCGCGGGGATGATGGACCGCGAGGACGCGGGCGCGCGGGCGGTCTTCAGCGAGGGCCTCCGCACGCTGGTGATGCTCCTGTCGCCGATCACGCCACACATCTGCGACGAGCTGTGGGCGCGGATGGGCGAGGAGCCGTCGCTGTTCGAGCGCGACTGGCCGCAGGCGGATGAGAGCCTGGCGGCGGCCGAGGTCTTCACGATCGTGGTGCAGGTGAACGGGAAGCTCCGGGACAACATCGAAGTGCCCGCCGGGACGGACATGGACGAGGCGGCCGAACTTGCGCTTGCGCGCGAGAAGGTCGCGAAGTACGCCGAGGGCAAGGAGATCGTCAAGGTCATCAAGGTGCCGGACAAGCTGATCAACGTTGTTGTGAAGTGAACTCCGGCGGCAGCGCCACGGGGGATGGGGGATGCTCGAGAGCCTGACATCCGCACAGAAGCTCGTGGTCGCGCTGGTCGTGGCGGCACTGGTCGTTGCCGTCTGGCTGGGCCCGGGCGTCGGCCGCCGTGAGGCCGCGCCCGACGCCGGCGATGTGGTCACGTACACCCTCCCGACCGCCGCGGACGTGCCGATCACCGTGCACGTGGTGGGCGAGGTGCGCCGACCCGGGCTGTACACGCTGCCCGCGGGCTCGCGCGTGGCTCAGGCGATCACCCTTGCCGGTGGCTTCAGCGAGCGCGCGCGCCCCGACTCGGTGAACCTCGCGGCCTTCCTCGAGGACGGCCAACAGCTCCGCGTCGAGGCCGCCGCTGAGGCCGAGCCTGCACCGGAACCGACGCTCCCTGCGACGCCCGCGGTCGCTGCCCCGGCAACCGCCGCACGGCCCCAGCCTGCGCCCCAGCCCGTGCGGCGCACCACCGTGCCCGCGCGGCGTACATCGCCGACCGTGGCCGCCGCTGCTCCACGGCGCAGCGACCTTCCCGACTTCGCGCAGACTCGTCCACCGGCCCCGGTGCGTCTGAACTCCGCCGGTCTCGAGGAGCTACAGCGTATCGACGGCATCGGCCCTGAGCTGGCGAAGAACATCCTCTCCTACCGCAGCATGCACGGCCCCTTCCGCAGCCTCAATGACCTCGACGAAGTGCCGGGGATCGGCCCGGCCACGATCGAGAAGATACGCGTCGGCGCGACTCTGAACTGATGGACACGGGGGGCGGCCCGGCGCCGATGCCTGAGCGACCGGCCGACACGCGGCCGCCCGACCTGTCCGCCGCCGCGCGCGAGTGGCTCCGCGACCTCCCCCGCCGACCGCTTCTGCTCTGCTGCGTGGCGCTGACCGCGGGGATGATGCTCGCACATGCGGCCCCGCCTCGCACGTTGATCTTCGCCGCGCTCGCCCTGGCAGGCGCGGGTGCGACAGCGATCCTGGCGCTCGTCGCGCCGCGGGTGGTCCTCGCGCCGACGCTCGTGTGCGTGCTGGGCGTCGGCGGCTTGCTCTTCCAGCGCTCGACGGTCGTCGGCCCGCTCGACCTGTCCCGCATCGCAGGCACAGAGCACCGCACGATCCTCGCCACGGTGATCGCGCCGCCCGAGGAGGACGGCTGGAACCGGCGCGTGCGCGTGCAGGTCGAGGGCGTGGGCGCAGGCGGCCGAGCAACCGCACGCGCGACCGGCCGGGCCGAAGTGCGCATCCCCCGGAAGGCGCAGCTCAGCGTCGGTGACCGCGTGCTGCTGACGGAGGCGTCCGTGGCGCTGCCGCCTGCGCCCGAGGAGCCGAGCGCGTTCGACTACCGCGCGTGGCTCGCGCGGCAGGGGGTGCGCTCGCTGGTGAGGGCGCGCGGCGTGGAGGTCGTGGGCAGGGACGCGTCGCCCCGGGTGCGGCTGACGCGCTTCGGCACGGGCCTGCGCGAGCGCGTGGTCGGCTCCATCGAGGCGGCGATGCCCGGCGCGGACCGGGCGCTCTACTCGCGCCTGCTGGTCGGGATGGTCTACGGGCTCGAAGTGGCGCCGCTGCCGGAGGAGATCGTGGAGCAGTTCCGCCGCGCGGGGACGGTGCATCTGCTGGTGGTCTCCGGCGCGCAGATCTCAATGCTGGCGATCGCGATCATCGGCCTGACAGGCGGCAGCTTCCGGCGCATGCGCTGGTGGCAGGCGGCGCTGACGGCCCTCGGCGTGTTGGTGCTGGTGGCGATCGTGGGGATGGAGGCGTCGGTGGGGCGCGCGGTGGCGATGTTCGCGCTGGTGCTGCTCGCCGCGCTGACCGCGCGCGACTACGACGTGTACACGGCGCTCGGCGTCGCGGCGGCGCTGATCCTCGTGCTCGACCCGCAGGCGCTGCTGAGCCTGAGCTTCCAGCTTACCTTCGCGGCGACCCTCGGCGTGGTCGCGTTCATCCCACGGGACGTGCTGTAGTCGGTCCCGGGCGTCCCGGCGGACCGACCTCTCCCGCAGGTGCGCGCGATCCTGTGGGGCACGGCGGGCGCGTGGGCGCTCACCACGCCGCTGCTGGCGCACAGCGTCTCGGGCTT
>JALGSW010000219.1 GCA_029821635.1 Candidatus Zipacnadia bacterium | reverse complement strand
GCCCGGCACCGCGCCGACGACCATCGGAGTGGCTTCCTCGCTCCACTCGCCGCCCTTTGGCCTGTGCTGGATCGACAGCGCGGCGAACTGCAGCCCGCCGAAGTACTGCGGGTCGTTGCGCCACTGGCGGAAGGCGGTCCAGAGCGTGTCGTTCTCATCGCAGACCAGCGAGATGTAGGTCTGCTTGCCGAACTCGCCCTCGTCGGTCGTGAAGCCCTTCTGCAGGATCGGCTCAGGCTCAGTCCACGCGTTCGCGTCGTTGGGCCGCAGGGAGCGCACGTAGTGGAAGTTCGCCCCGTGCGATCCAATCAGCACGTGCAGGTAGCCCTCGCTGTCCATCGTGATCGCGGGCACGTTGTGCACGTCGTTGACCGGGGGCCCGTAGCCGAGCAGCACCTTCGGGCCGACCTCGCGGGTGGCGTGATCGTAGGTGGCGACGTAGGTGGGCACGCCGCGCTCATCGGCCTCGGTGCCGTCCGGGTTGCCGGAGACCTCGCCCCAGACGATGTGCGTCCTGCCGTCGTGTGTCACCGATGCCGCCGGTCCACCGGAGTGCTGACAGGAGCCGATGACCGCCTCCGCGACCTTGATCGGCTCGCCGACGTCCAGCCGGTTGCCCTCGCGGGTCGGCATGTAGAGCCACAGGTCGTTGTATACGCAGAACCTGGCCGGATGTGGCGCGGTCGTCTCATACGCGAGCACGGGCGGAGGGATGTCCGGCGCGTTGTGTCCGGTGAACTGCTCGATGTCGGCCATGTTGCCGCGCAGCTCATGGACCTCCCATGAGCGCCCCTCGTCCGGTGAGAACAGCAGCACTGCGGGCCTCGCCGCGCCCGCAACGAGCCGCAGCGTCGTGTAGAGGCCGCCCTGCCCATCGAAGGCGATCTTCGCGCCTGCGAAGCCGCCGCCACCGTAGCTGGTGGAGTAGTCCGGGTACTTCGCGCGGATCGCCTCGATGAAGTCCCGGTAGACCCAGTTCATGTCCGCGTCGAGCGTGTACACGCCGGTGGTCCCGTAGTTGCTCTCGGTGCGCTGGCGGATCCACGGGGCGTTGTTCAGGCCGAAGTAGACCTCATTGCGCATGTAGTCGGGAGCGTAGCCGAACTGCACGTTCTCGTGCTCGTAGGGGTGCAGCACGATCGGCAGGTCGAGCGGCTCGGAGACAGGACTCTCGCCCACGCGTATGTTGATGCCCGAGCTGGCCATGGCGGTGGGCTCGTTCGCGGCGGAGGCCTGAACGAAGACGTGCAGTTCAGTGCTCTCCGGCGGGGCGTCCTGCGCGAGCGTAACGCGCACCTTCACCGGCACGACCTGCCCGCTCTTGAGCGCCACCGGCATCGGCGGCTCCACGACCTCCGCCTGCAGGCCCTCGTCGGGCGTGACGTCCAGCCGCAGCTCATCCGCCGCGCCGGTGCTGTTGCGCAGGCTGAACTCGATCTCTGCGCTCTCACCGGGCTGCAGGTAGCGCGTGTAGCGGTAGGGCATGAGCATCCACTTCGACTTACCCGCGTCAAACCACGCGTCGGGCTCGGAGGTCCATATCTTCACGCCGGTGATGGCGAGCTTCACATCCAGCGCCTGGAAGTCCAGCCGCCAGAGGCCGTTGCGCTCACCCTCGGGGAACTCGGCGGTGTAGTCCTTGCCCGTTTCGGTCAGTTCGAACTGCTCCAGCGGCTCATCGTCCGCGCTGAAGAGGGACACGGTCTGCCGGCCGGGATCGTGCAGGGCGCTGAGGGTGATCGTGAACGCGGTCGCGGGCGGGGGGAAGTAGATGCTGCCACCCACGTCGCCATCGCTGAAGAACATGTCGCCCTCGACGACGAGCCCTTGCGCGGATGTCTCCAGGCCCCAGACGAGGTCGCTCGAGCCCCGTACCGCCAGTCGGTAGTTCCCGGCCAGCGTGGCGTCCACCGTCTTCTCAAGCCGCTGGTAGTCCGCGGCCTTTCCGCCCCTGTCAACGTTCCCGTCATCGGGCATCAGCTCGGTGAAGACCTCGTTGCCGAGCGGGTCGTACAGGGTGACGTTGAGCGCGTCCTCGTTCTCGTAGATGTTGAGGTCGCGCTTGAGCACGGTGATGGTGAGCGGTCCGGGGGTGACGCGCAGGTGCACCGTGCGAGCGCCGCGGACCGCGGGCGGGAGGGTCGCGGCGTGCGCGATCGAGGCGGTGAGGACGACACAGGCAATTAGGGCTATCCGGCGAGGCGAAGACATAATGACCTCCGGGAGCGTTCAGGCTTCCGTGGCACAGGAACTTATTGTCAGTTCCCCGCGGAGGTTCGGAATCCCTGCGCGGGCCCCTCACGCCTGCCAGAGCGTTCACATTACAGTCAGGGAGCGTTACGAGCGCCAGCCTTCTCGGAAGTCTCAGCGCCTGTAGGTCGCCGGACAGGCGGACGCGCTCGTGGAACCAACGGCCGCCGCCGCGGTTAATCGTGTTGGAGTTGCGCACAGCCGTCGGAGGATACTCAATGCGAACCGCGCTACCTGTGTCGGTCGCTGTGTCGGTCGCGACGGTCGCGCTATGCTGCGGGAGGTGCGGGGCCATGGAAAGCGTGCCGCTGTGGAGCGTCTGGGAGGTCGAACTTACGGGCGAGGTGGAGCACGATCATCTGCCCGAGGCCGCGCCGCCGACCGTGCGGCTTGTGTCGCCGACCGGCGAGGAGCATCGCGTCGAGGCGTTCTGGGATGGAGGCAGTACCTGGCGGACGCGCTTCGCTCCGGGAGAAGTGGGCCGCTGGCGCTGGAGGAGCCGCTGTGAGACTGAGCCGGCGCTCGATGGCGCGGGTGGCGAATTCACCTGCGTGGCCTCGGACGAGGGCGGTCGCATGGCCCACGGGCCGCTGCACGTGGCCGCCGACCACAGACACCTCGAGCACGTAGACGGGACGCCCTTCTTCTGGCTGGCGGACACCGCCTGGAACGGGGCACTGCGGGCGGACGAGGCCGACTGGGCGGAATACCTGGACCTCCGCCGCGAGCAGGGTTTCACGGCCGTGCAGTTCGTCATGACGCAGTGGCGCGGCTGGCCGGAGGCCGATGTGTTCCGCGATGACGACGGGCGGCTCGACGTGGACGTTGAAGCCTTCCGCCGGCTCGATCGGATGGTCACGGCCGTCAACGAGCATGGGCTCGTGGCCGCGCCGGTGATGCTGTGGACGCTCAGCGAGGGCGACCCCGGGCAGACGCTCTCCGAGGAGCACGCGGTCCGGCTCTCCCGCTACATGCTCGCACGCTGGGGCGCGCACAACGTGGCGTGGCTGCTCGGCGGCGATGGACGGTACGAGGCGGTCGTCGATCGCTGGAAGCGGATCGGGCGCGCCGTGTTCGGCGATCGCCACGATCGGCCGGTGACGCTGCATCCGTGCGGCACAAGCTGGATCGGCGACTGGTTCGGCGATGAACCGTGGTTCGACTTCCTCGGCTATCAGAGCGGCCACGGACTGCCGGAGAAGACCTCGCACTGGATCGCGCAGGGCCCGCCCGCGCAGAACTGGCGCGACCTCGATCTCCCGATCATCAACCTCGAGCCGAACTACGAGGCCCACCCCGCCTACGGATCTGACTATCGCATCAGCGCTCTGGACGTGCGTCGGGCCGCGTGGCTGAGCGTGCTGTGCAACCCGACGGCGGGCGTCACCTACGGTACGAACTCGATCTGGGTGTGGGCGAACGAGACGGGCGACGCGCCGGGGCACTCGAACCTGAAGGCCATCCCTCCGTGGCGCGACGGGCTGGAGAGCGAGGGGATCCGCGGCATGACGGCGATGCGCGCGATCCTCGACGACGTGCAGTGGTGGCGGCTGCGGCCCGCGCAGGAGTTGCTGGTGGAGCAGCCCGGCGCGGATGATGCGCGGATGTTCATCGCGGTTGCGGCGGGCGACGAGCGCGACCTGGTCGTGGCATACCTGCCCGGTGGGGGAGAGATCGTGCTGGCCGGCGAGGGGCTGCCCGCAAGTGGCGCCTGGCGCGACCCGAGGGACGGCGGCAGCGTCGCCGCTGAGGGCGTAGACGGGCGCTTCAGCGCGCCTGATGATCGCGACTGGGTGCTCGTGCTGGGCGACTGAGGGGGCCCGACCTACCCGCCGAACCAGCGGCGGTCGATCAGCAACAGGCCCTGGATCAGCAGCAGCGCGCCGAAGCCGATGAGGCCGGCGATCAGCGTGGGCGGACCATTGCGCTCGAACGGCGGTGTCGCGGCGTCGAGCACGGTGAAGGGTTCGCCGATGCCGAGCCGCGCCTCCTCGTACTGCGCCGCCCACAGGGCCTTCTCAACCGCTGCAAGGCGCTCAGTGAGTTGCTGCTGCCTCTGATCGATCTCCACGTAGTCGCGCGCCACCGCGGGCATCTCGGCCATCCGGCCGCGCGCGGCGCTCAGCAGCGAGGATATCTCCCCGCGACGCGCCTGCGCCCCGGCAAGCTGCACCCGGAGCTGCACCACGCTCTGTACCGCCTGGTCGTGCAGGGGGTTCGGCTGGTCGCCGATCTGGCTGACCACCGTCTCCTCCAGCGAGCACAGGTCGGCCTGCACGTTGTCGATGGCCGCCTGGATCTGTGCCACGTCGCGATGCTCGGGTGTCTTGCCCTTCGCAAGCTCGGAAGCGAGGTCGGTCTGCAGTTGCACCAGCTTCTCCTGCAGGTTGGTGATGAGCGGGTTGCGCGTCTCGACCTCGGAGGCAATGCGGCGCGCCTCAGTGGCGCTGAGCTGCTGCTCGGCCACGCCCAGCGAGCCCCGTGCGGCGTCGGCTTCGGCGGCGGCTTCCGCGTGCGACTGTTCAAGCGTGCGGATGCGGTCACCGAGCCGACTCGCCTGCGAATCGGGATCCAGCAGCTCGTACTGCGCGCGCAGGTTCTCCAACTTGTCGCGCGCGCCGGCGAGTTGCCCGGTCAGCTCTACCTGGCGCTTCTCGAGGAACTCCCGGCTGTCCTGAGTGGCGGCAAGGTCCGTCTCGCGCAAGTAGGCGTTGAGTTCGGAGACGTAGAGGTTCGCGATGTCCGCGCTGAGTTCGCGCGCCCGATCGATGGAGACGGGGTAGCCGAAGATGTGCAGAGCCGGCGCGAAGTAGCCGCCGGTTGTCACCTGGATGCTGATCCCGTCCTGCCCGATCGCCTTGATGAGCGACATATCGGTGAGCGCTTTGAGCGCGTCGCCGCGATCGACGTCGAGCGTGTCGGTCAGCGAGAGCTTCTCGATGATGCGCTCGCGGATCGTGCGGCTGGCGAGGATCGCCTGCATGCGCTCCAGCGACGGCCCGGTGTCCGGTGTGCCCGCGGGCGTGGTGACGCCCGCGAGGATGTCGGCGCGGTCGTTGAGCAGCAGCGAGCTACGCGCGATGAACTTGCCGGGCAGCAAGAAGTGTACGGCCGCGGCGATCAGCCCCGCGCCGAGTACGCTGATGATGAGCACGTGGAACCAGTTGTATCGCTCGATGAACCTCATTACGCTGCGAATCCTCCGCCGAGCGCGCGCCCGGAAGCAGGTGGCGTCAGAATACCAGTGCGGCCGTGGCGATCGGCACGATCGTGCGCAGCCACGTCTGCAGGTCGTTCTCGGTCTTGACATGCCGGACAATGTGCCGCGTCGGCACCACGAGGATATCGCCGGGCCGCAGCTCGGCCCGTGTCTTGATCGGCTCGACGGCGCCGTTGGCGTGCACGACGATCATACGGTTCGTCGCCGCGTCCTCGCGTAGACCGCCCGATTCGTTGATGTAGTACTCAGCGAGCTGGTCCGTGACGAAGGGCACCGCTCCCGAACGCGGCACCGCGCCGAGGACCATCACCGTGTTCGTGCGCTTCGGCACCACTACCGTGTCACCCGGCTCC
>JALGSW010000218.1 GCA_029821635.1 Candidatus Zipacnadia bacterium | reverse complement strand
GCGATGGGCCTGCTGCAGACCGCGATCATCGTTGGCAACGCGGCAGGCCCGTGGATGGGCGGGGCTGTCGCCGACAGCTACGGCTACCGCATCCCGTTCTTCGTCTGCGGGGGGCTCTGGACGATTTCCGGGCTGATCGTGCTGTTCTTCGCGCGCGAGCAGTTCGTGCGCCCTGAGACCTGCGCCGCGGGGAGGCACGGCCTCCGCCAGGTCTTCGGCGGGCGCGGGCTGACGGCACTGCTCAGCGCGTTCTTCCTCTCGGCCTTCGCGGTCACGTTCGTCGGCCCGATCTTCCCGCTGTTCGTCGAGCAGGTTGCGGACACCCTTCGGCCGGCAACGATCACCGGGCAGCTCATGGCCGCCGGCGGCCTCGCCGCGGGCATCAGTTGCATCGTGGTTGGCAGGATGGCGGACCGGCTCGGCCATCGGCGGGTGCTCATCACCGCGAGTGCCGGCTCGGCGCTGTTCAGCGCTCCGCACGCCATCGCGCAGACGGTCGGTCAGCTCTTCGGCCTGCGCATCGGCTGGGGGCTGATCGCCGGCGGCGGGGGCCCGGCGATGAACGCGATGATCGGCGCGAACGTGTCCTCGGACACCTTCGGCCGCTCGTTCGGCCTCACCACCTCCGCAATGTGTCTCGGCTTCGCCCTCGGGCCGCTGGCGGGCGGCCTGATGGCCACCGGGATGGGCCTGCGCTGGCCCTTCGTGGTCATGGGCGTGCTGCAGCTCGCAACTGCGGCGCTGATTGCGCTCTACGTCCGCCCCAACGGGCAGGCGAAGCCTGGCGTGGACGCGGCGCCTCCCGTGCCGCTTGCGGCCAAGTAGCGCCGCTCTCCTGCAGGTCTCTCAAGCGCCCTCACGGAAGCTCCCTTCGTCCCGCCGCGATCTCTCTCTTCTGGAGGACCTGCCATGCGTTGCCCGATCGCGATCTTCCTGCTTGCCGCGCTCTTCGCGGCGCCTGCCGTCGCAGACTTCGACGAGCCCCCGCGCACGTTCGTGTTCATGTATGTCAAGCATCCCGCGGACAACGATGCGTGGGATGCGGCGAACGTGGATGAGCCTCATCTCGTGAACGATGAGGCCGCCGCCGAACAGTGGCCCAGCTACATGGAGGCGCTGGAGATCGCGGTCCCGGACATCAACTACCGTGCCTACGACCAGACGCCGCTCAGTCACAACTGGGGCTGGACGCAGGAGCGGCGGATCACGCCCGAGATCCTGCGCGACTATCAGCCGAAGCTGCAGGAGCAGCTTGCGGAATGGCGCGAGGTCGGCATTGACGAGTATTGCCGCTATGTCTGCGCGGTGAAGCTCGCGCTCAACCCCGAGAACCGTGGGACGAGTACCGCGAGATCATGCCTCTGCTGGGCGAGAAGCCCGCCGAGGAGCCGTGGGACTGGGTGCAGCTTCGCGGCGGCAGGAAGTACGTCGGCTCGTGGTGGGGCGAGGATGAGTTCGGCAACAAGACCTACCTCGGCTGCGTGAATGACCCGGCATGGCGCGGTTACCATCGGGCGCTCGCGAACTACATCGGAGCCGAGGGCTACACCGGCATCTTCGTGGACAACCCCGGCAACTCGTGCATCTGCCCGGACTGCCAGCGCGAGTGGCAGCGTTACCTGCGCGAGCGCTACACGCCCGAGGATCTGCGCGCGTTCTTCGGCGTCGGCGACTATGCCAACTGTGAGCTTGGCGGCGAGAATTGGGCGTTCGACACGAAGCGTTTCCGCGCGGAGAGCGTGGGCGCGTTCCTCGGCGCCATCAAGGACGGTGGCGAGCAGGCGCGGGGTAAGGGCAACTTCTTCCTCGTCGCCAACGGGACGTGGAGCGTCTTCAAACCGGCCGGCAACGGCCTCGGCCTGGTCTCGTGGGCGAACAACGGGATCGACATCACCTTCATGGAGAAGCGCTACCACTACCTCGGCAACTGGCAGATGCCGATCCTGCCGGGGCTGAGCTGGAACTCGCTCGACGAGCAGGTCACCGACCACAAGATGGTGCAGGGCCTCGACGCGGTCACCTGGCCGGGAGTGCGGCCCGACGCGATCTCCCGCCCGCAGTACCAGAAGCAGTATGAGCTTGCGTTCTGCCAGGCGCTGGCGCTCGACGGCGTCTTCATCGACGGGGCGGACATCAACGTGATGCGCCGCAACCCCGCGCGCGAGCGGCTCTTCGGCTGGCTGCGTACGCATCGCGACTGGACCCGCACCGGCGAGAGCATCGCGGAGGTCGGGCTGTTCGTGCAGTACGATGACATCTACCTCGGCTACGACCAGGCCGCCGACAGCGTGCGCGGGTTTGAGGTGGCGCGGCGCGCGCTGCAGAGTTCGGGTGTGCTGCATGACTACGTGATGTCGAGCAATTGCACTCCCGAGCGCCTCGCGAAGTACCGCATGGTGATCGTGCCCTCGCCGCGCATCATCACCGACGAGCAGGCGGCGGCGCTGCGGGCCTACGAGGAAGCGGGCGGGACGCTGATCATCACCGGGCCGTCGGGCGACCTTACCGAGGCCGGGACGCCGCGCGAGCGGTCACTGTTCGGCGAGGACCTGACGAAGGAGTTCACGCAGAGCTACTTCAAGCCCGCGCTGTCGATGATGTATGGCGGCAAGTACAAGAGCCCGCTGTATGACGTGCTCGCCGCGCCCCATGCCTCCTCGCTGCCACTCGAGGGGCTGAGCTGCATCAACGCGCCTGGTGTGGTTGTCAGCGTGCGGCGGCCCGCCGATGACGAGGTGCTGGTCAACCTGCTGAACTACAACGTGGAGTTCGGCATAGAGGACGATGGCAAAGCCTACCGCATCGCGGGCGAGGGCGAGGTGCACTCGCAGACGGACCTGGACGTGATCGTTCCGGTTCCGGAGGGCATGCACGCGGTCTCCGCCGAGTGGCTCGCGCCGGGCGACGAGGCCGGTCAGCCGCTGGAGGTCACCTCGATGGCGGGCGGAGTCGGGTTCGTGGTGCCGGAGATCGAGATGCTCTCGATCGTGCGGGTGAAGCTGGCGGATGGCGCGGCTGAGGGCGGGGCCCTGGATGAGGCTCGGACGGAACTGGCCTCGGAGGCGCACGCGCTACCCGTCTACACCGCGAGCGACGTGGACCTCGTGCCCGCAACCGGCCCGGTGGCGGACGCTCCGCCGAGCGACACGCCGCTGGTGCTGCGCTACAGCCACCACATCGGCATTGTGGCGGAGCCGGGGCAGACGGCACGATCGCAGATCACGTGCGTACCGTGGGCCGATCAGGGCGGGTCCGCGGTGTACTGGACGCTAACGCCGGACGGTCGGATCGCCGCGCGCGGCACGGTTGCGGGCGTGGAACCTGGCGAGATCACGATCGATCCCGCCGGTGGCGGCCTGACGACGCTCGGCGTGGACGCGGGCGGCGAGTGCTTCTCAGTGGCGGTAGAGGGCGGCGGGCTGCTGGTGCCCGCGCATAACGGTCAGCGGCTGCACTTCGCGGGCAGCACGCCGCCGATGTACTTCCACGTCCCGGAGGGGACGGAGACGGTGCCGCTGCGCCTGCAGACGCGCGATGAGAAGTGCGTCTGCCGCGTCTGGGATGCGCGCGGGGAGCTTGTGATGGACCTGCAGGGAGAGACTGGGGCGCTGGTCTACGACCCCGACGCGCGCATGGACACTGAGCCGAAGAAGCCGAGCACCACGTACATGGAGCTGGACATCCCGGTCGCCGAGGGCGCGGCGGGCATCTGGCGGATCGAGTACACGATGGGGCCGGAAGTTCGCTGGGCGACCTTCCGCGCGGAGGCGAGCCTTTACTTCGACGACGGCTTCTACGGGTACCTGTCGCTGAGGCCGGAGGACTTGCGGGTGCCCGCGGGTAACGGCTGACAGGCTGGAAAGCCTGTCCTACAGACGACAGCGATTCCCGATTTCCGGCCGTCTAGAAATACCCCATCCCGCGCAGGCGGGCTTCGACCTCCGGGTCCTCGCGTTCGATGAGGCCCTCGGTGGAGGGGTGCGGCTGGGCTTCCGCGCGCCAGGCGTCGAGGATCGCCAGCAGCTCGCGCGCGAGCTCGGGCTCCTGCGCGAGCAGGTCGCGCATCTCATCCGGGTCGCTCGCGGTGTCGAAGAGCTGCCGGGCGCCCGTCGCGGCGTCGATCAGGTGCCAGCCACTGCGGATGCACGAGCGGATCTCGCCCACCATCGGTGAGTAGTCGAAGCTCGGGTTCTGCTTCTGCGCCTTCCTCAGGCGGTCCGCAGGCCACGCCGCGCGCTCGCAGATCGCGTACTCGCGCCCCGCGCCGGTGGCGGCGTCGCGCAGGTCCACCCGAGGCGCGGCTGTCGGTGCGAGGCCCCCGAGCGCGCCGGTGATCTCGCCGACCGTCTGCGTCACGTCCGCAAGCTGCACGATCGCGTCGCTGCGCTCGCCCGACGGGAAGCCCGGCCCGTGCACGATCAGCGGCACGCGGATGAGCTGGCGGTACATGCCCGCCGGCTGCCCGTGGCCGGTCAGGGCGTGCTCGCCGAGCATGTCCCCATGATCCGCGGCGATGATGAGCAGCGTGTCATCCCAGCGGCCCTGCGCCTCCATCCCTGCCCGCAGCTCCCCGACGAGGTGGTCTGCGTAGCCCACGCAGCCGTCGTAGAGGGCGTTGAGGTCCTGCAGGTCGCGCTCCGAACCGGTCGCGACGAACTCCTGCAGCTTGCGGGCGCGCTCGAGCACGCCCCAACGCCTGGCGACCGAGATCGGGCGGTCTGCGAACTTGGAGGCGAACTCGCCCTTGCCGACCCACGGGTGATGCACGTCATCGGTCCACATGACCCCGAACCACGGGGCCTCCTCGTGCGCGATCTGGCGGAGCATCCGTCGGTTGAGGTCGGCGCCGCCCTTGTCCACGAGCGCGAGGCGCAGGAAGAGGTACTTGAGGAGCGGCTTGAGCAGCGGATGGCCGAAGTGCGGCGTCTCGAAGACGTCGAAGGCTTCGTGCATGCCCGTCGCCATGCCGAGGAACGCGTTGGCCGAGGTCAGGACCGTCCGCCATTCGCCGGCCTCCAGCGCGCGCGGGAGGGTCGGCAGGCCGTCGGGGAGGTCGCGGTAGGACTCCGAGCGGTGCTCGCGCGGCGCCAGGCCGGTCATCAGCGTGTAGCTGACCGGCAGCGTCCAGTTCGATTCGCTCCAACACTCGGTGAAGAGCGTGCCCTCGGCGGCGATCCGGTCGATATTAGGCGTGGTGGGCTTCCTGTAGCCGTAGCACGAGAAGCGGTCGGCGCGGGCCGAGTCGAGCACGATCAGCAGGATGTTCGGTGCGTCCAAAGCGTAGCCTCCAGCGCGCCAGCGGATCTGCGGCGCGGTCGTTCGGATGCTCAGAAGTAGCCGAGGCCCTCCAGGCGCTTGCGCGTCTCCTCATCCTCATCGAGCGCCACGCCCGACGTTGACGGATGCGGCCGCACACGTGCCTGCCAGGCATCGAGCGCCTCGCGCAGCCGCTGCGTGACCTCCGGGCGCTCGTCGATGAGGTTGTGCGCCTGCGCGGCGTCATCGGTACTGAAGAGTTCGTCGCGCGAGGTCTCCCAGCGCGCGTACTCCCACGCGCCGTCGTTGATGAGCGCGAGCGCCCCCATGTGCGGCTCGTAGTCGAAGCTCGGGTTCTTGCGCTGCTCACGCGCGCGGCGGGTCGGGTCGATCAGCCCGCGCTCGGAGACCGCGAACTCCCGCCCGGCGCCGACAGCGGCGTCGCGCAGGTCCATCGCGCCTGCGGCGGTCGCGGCCAGCGCGCCGTCGCAGCCGCAGACCGACGCGATCGTGCGCGGGATGTCCGCGAGCTGCACGAGTGCGTTGGAGCGCATGCCTGCGAGCTCCCCGCCCGGCATCCGCACGATCAGCGGCACGTGCGTGACCTCGCGGTAGAGCCCGACGGCCCAGCGATGCCCGGCAAGGCCGTGCTCGCCGAGCAGGTCACCATGGTCGCCGGTCACGATCACGAGCGTGTTGTCCCACGCGCCCATTGCACTGAGGCGCGCGCGCAACTCGCCGATGAGGTGGTCGTTGTATGCGAGCGCGCCGTCGTAGAGCGTGTGGATGTCGCGCCACTCGTCGGCGTCGGCGGTGGCGGCGAGCTCGTTCATGTGCCGCATGCGCGACATCAGCCCAAAGCGGCGCGGGAGCGAGAGCGGCCGGTCGGCGAACGCGGTGCTGAACGGCTGCTTGCCCATGTACGGGTGATGGGTCTCGTTGTACCAGATCGTGGCGAACCACGGCGTGCGCGCCTGCTCGATCTCGCGGATGAGCCTGCGACTGATCGCCGCGCCCCAGCTATCCATCCATCCCATCGGTCGCGTGATGAAGACCGTCAGCGGCTTGGTGAGGTTCTTCACGTGCAGCGGGTTGCTGACCACGTCGAAGCCCCGGTCGAGGCCGGTCACCGGCCCGATGAAGCCGTTGGCGCCGGCGAGGATTGTCGCGTAGCCGGCGGCCTTCAGCGCCTCCTGCAGGCACGGCATGCCCACTGGGAGCCGGCGGTGCTCGCCCGCTGTGTGCTCGCGCGGCGCGAGGCCCGTGAGCATCGACACGCTCGCGGGCACCGTCCACGACGACTCACTCTGACAGCGCTCGAAGACCGTGCCGGCCTCGGCGATCGCGTCGATATTGGGCGAGGTGCGCTTCGTATGCCCGTAGCATGAAAGCCTGTCTGCTCGCGCCGAATCCAGCACGATCAGCAGGACGTTCGGTCTGTCCACGTCGGTCGCTCACTCTCCAGCAGCAGCGGTGCGTCTCAGCCCGTCAGGCCGACGGTCTTCTTCATGTGCTCGATCCCCGCGAAGATCATGCCGCTCTCCGAGCCTCCGTGGACGAGCTGGAAGCCCTGATCGGCGCGCATCTTCGCGTCCTCGGGCGTGCCGCAGGCGATGCCGGCGGGGGTGCCCTGGGCGTTGGCCTCGCGCAGGATGCGCAGGAGCGCCTCCTCATGCGCGTCGCAGCCGGGCTCGACGCCCATCGAGACGCTCAGGTCGCCAGGGCCGATGAAGAGGCAGTCCACGCCCTCGACGGCCGCGATCTCCGGCACCGCCTCGACCGCCTGGACGGTCTCGATCATGACCGCCACGAGCGTGTTGTCGTTCGCGGCATGCTTGTAGTCATCGCCCATGAAGCGCAGGCGCACGCCGCCGGATGAGCGGCCACCGCGCGGCGGGTACTTCGCGGCATGAACGGCCGCCGCGGCCTGCTCGGGAGTGTTGACCATGGGGACGATCACGCCCAG
>JALGSW010000217.1 GCA_029821635.1 Candidatus Zipacnadia bacterium | reverse complement strand
CTCGGCAATCAGACCGAGTGGGCGTTCATCGCGCGCCCTGCGGCAGGCGTGCTGGAGGCGTGCTTCAGCCGCCCTGACCGCGACCCGTGGCATCGCTTCGCGCTCTGACGGCGCGGGGGACCACTCCGGAGCAGTACGAAGCAAAACGGGGCCGCCTGATGGCGGCCCCGTCGAATGTCGGTTCCTGCACGCGCCTTACGCGGCCTGCCTGCGCTTGCGGATTGCCGCCAGCCCTGCGAGACCAAGGCCCATCAGAGCCATCGTTGCCGGCTCGGGGGTGCGGAAGGGCGGCTCGGTAAGGTCGAATGTGGTCGGGTTGTCCGAGGCCAGATCGTGGCTCGCTCCTGTGAAATCATACGTGCTCGGCAAGGAAGCCAGCGGGACGCGCCACTGGATGGTGTTCTTGCCAGCCGTCTCGTTGACGTCGTCGAAACTCACCCAGTAGTCGAAGGAGGTGAGGGAGGTGGTGCTCCAGGTGCCGCCAGCCTGGTTCCAGACGTGCCAGTGGAACAGGTTCCCGCCCGAACCCGGGTTGAGAAGGGCGTCAGCCGCCACGTCAGCGGGGGCCGGGTGCCAGTCCACGATGAAGTCGATGCCACTCAACTCGACCGGGACGTAGGAGTCGGAAGCCCCGGATGCGCCTGCTGCGGGTACGCCGTCCATGTAGATGCCGTACACAACGGCCCAGTCATACTGCGTGTCATGCGGGGCGCCCGCAAGGTCCATCCGGAAGTAGTCGTAGGTTGCGCCTCGAACCCACCAGAGGCCCTGGTAGATGTCGCGGCCGTCGAAACTACCGGGGCCATCCACATCATCATCAAAGGGATCTGAGACCGTCGGGGAAGCACCCCAACTCACACCGCTGAAGCTCGCGAAGGTCCCTGCGCTGGCCGTGTCCGCGTACGCCAGACCCGCGCCAAGCAGAAGGCCTGTAATTGCCATGAGTGCTATCCACCGCGCCATGACGAAGCTCCTCTCGCACTACTATCCGTAACACCTATTCTATCCAAAAGAGAGAATGAGTCAAGCGCATAGCAAGATTCGGGTCCCGGCGGAGGGCACTGTTTACATTGGGCCGCACCCGCCTACGCGCTCGACAGGCGAAGCACCGCCTCCTGCACCGCCGCTGCGCTGTCGCCGCGGGCGATGATCGCCAATCCATTCGCCACATCGGCGTCCGGCGCGGACTCGACCGAGAACTCGGCTTCCGACATGTCAACATAGGCGACGCCATCAGGCGCCTTCACTCAGGCGTTCGCGAGGTAGATTGCCCCGCGCAGCGCCTCGAGCTCGCGTGAGAGCGCCGCGACGTCCACAGGCCTGTCGAATGTGACTGAGAAGCGGGCGTAGTTCGGGTCCGCGCACAAAGCGTATTCGCCCTCAAGCCCGCGCATGCGGCCGCCCGCGAAGATCGCCACGTCCGCCGCGCACTTCACAGCACGCACGATGGGCGCTTCCGCGTTGATCTCCCGCGCTATCCGCTCCGCCTCAGCCACCTCGCCCGCGTCGAACTGGTCGATCCTGTTGAGCAGCACCACGTCGGCCGCGGCGACCTGCGCTCGGATGTTCGGCAACGTGCGCACGAGCTTCGGCAGGCTCCCCGGATCAACGATCGCGACGATCGTCGCCAGCTCGTAGACCTGGTCGAGGCCGGTCTCGGCGAGCAGCCGCTCGATCACCATCGGGTTCGCGACACCGCTTGCCTCGATGACGACTCCGCGCAGTGGCTCCGGCCCGCCCCCGAAGCGCTCGGGGATCGCTTTGAGCTGCCCCAGGAACTGCGTCACGAGGCACCTGCAGAAGATGCTGCCGCCGGGAATCGCGACCACGTCGTCCGCCACCTGCTCCAGCAGCAGACCGTCCACATCCTGCGGCGAGAATTCGTTCACGAGGTAGACAATCTTCTCAGCCGCGTGACGCGCGGCTATCTGCCGCAGGAACGTGGTCTTCCCGCTTCCGAGGAAGCCGGTGACGAGACACAAAGGAATCATGACCGCGCTTTCGCCTCCATGCGCTCCGTGATCGCCGCGACGAGCTGCGGCCCATCGGGGATGATCGACTTGAAGGTCGGTATCCCGTCGATGCAGATCGTCGGCACGTGCCCCGCGTCGAGCCGGCAGAACATCCCGAGGCCCTCGCGGCGCGTGATCTTATGCTCGTTGACGACCACGCCGTCACCGATCTCCGCAGCCGCCCGACGCGCCGCGTCCATCATGTACTGGCACGGCGCGCAGGTCGCCGAATCGAGCGTGATCACGTCGATGATGACATCTTCGAGCGCGTCGTAGTCCGGGATGAGGATATCGTCGAAGCAGTCCTCCGCAGCCTCGATCACGGTCTGGCGCGCGATCTCGCGCTCATACTCATCCAGCGCCATCAGCCCGGCCGCGGCGATGTTCGCGGGCGGCGTGTCGAAGGGCAGATCGCAGCCGGGGGCGAGGATGTAGCCCTTGCCGTCGCCGATCTCGATGCAGCTTACCGCCGCGCTCTTCGCCTGCTGCTCGGTGCCGAGGAGCAGGACCACTGTGAGTTGCAGGTTGCCGCCGAAGGACTTCCCGTTGGCCCGCGCGACGTCGCGCAGGAACGCCAGGTCCACGTTCTCGTCCACGGAGATGTTGTCGCAGCGGGTCTTCGCCATGACCTCGATGTTGCGCGTCGCGTCGCCGCAGCAGAAGAACGATGCGGGCGCGCCGCGCTCGTGGATATGATCGAACAGATCGTTGGCCGCGTCGGAAACGAACTGCTCGAAGTGCTCGGGGGAGATCTGACTGATCATCGGATCGACGACCGCGATGACGTCCGCGCCGTTGTCGAGGTAGGCATCGGCGGCGGCCTTGCCGACCTGCGCGCAGAACGCCGTCAGCTCCCGGATGCCCTCAGGGTTGTCGAACATCTCCAGGAAGATGTTGTTGCCCAGCAGATGCAGGGCCAGCGTGAACGGGCCGCAGATCAACCCGTAGAGCGCCACGCGCTCGCCGATCTCGGCCTTCACCGTGCGGAGCGCCTCCATCACGATCGGGAAGCGGCCGGCCTCCGCGTTCACCTCGGGCAGGTCGGCCGGTGTCTTCCCGTCGGCCAGCGGGTGGGTCGCGACGCTCGGAGGGCCGTCGGACGCCCAGCGCAGCTCGCAGCCGAGGATCTCGGCCTCCATCTGCAGGTCGAACACGATCGGCAGCCCGTCGGGGCGGTACAGCTCATCGGCCTTCAGCAGGCCCTGCGCGATCAGATCGGCCGAGTGCAGGTAGTCATCGGCCGCGACACCGATCAGCGCGCCTCCGTGGCAGCCCACGAAGGGCACCCACGCCGGACGCTCGGTCTCCTCGTTTACGATCGCGCGCAGCAGCACGTCCTTGCCATGGTCGCCCATCGGTAATTGCCTCGCTGTCCTCAGTCGCCGGGCATGCGGAGCCGCTCAGACCGGCCTGATGCGCTTTGCTCTGGCAAGGGAGTATACGGGCGGGTGGCCTTGTGGTCTTTCCCTTTTCGCCTGAGTTTGGTAGAATCGTACGGAATTGCCATGCCTGAGCGAGAATCGTGCCCGCTTGACGAGCAGACCTTCGGCGAGATCGCCGACGCCTACGCCCGGCGCTGGCGCGTGGGGCTGTGCGTGGTTGCGCCCGATGGCGCGGTCGTGCTCGACCACGGCCCGTGCGAGGGCTGCGAGCGAGCGGACCTGCAGGCGTGCGATGAGGCTCGGGCCTTCGCGGTCAGCGAGGGCCTGCGCTGGGGCGAGCCGTCGGTGACGCCCTGCCCGTGTGGGCGGCTACTGTGGGCGGTTCCGCTGATGCGCAACAGCAAGGTGCTCGGCGGTCTGGTCGCCAACGCTTCGGAGAACGAGGTGCTCGGCGGCGACGGCGATGAGCCCGCACTGGACGTCCTCAGCGTCTGCGCCGACCTGCGCCTGCTGGCGGAGGAGCGGAACCTCACCAACGCGGCCGCGCTGCGCCTCAACCGGCGCAGCTACCACGATGAGCAGCAGCGCGCGCACGCGATCCACGCCTTCAAGAGCGGCGTCCACTACTCCATCCGCGAGCTGTACATGCGCGAGGAGCCTGCGCTGCTGGCAGCGATCCGCTCCGGCGACCGCCGCGCTGCCCGCGAGATCCTCAACCGCCTGCTGATGACCGTGCACTACCACGCGCGCGACCGCATCGACCTGGTGCGCAGCATCTTCCTCGAGCTGGTCGTGACGATGAGCCGCACGGCGGTGGAGGCGGGCGGGGAGCCGGAGCAGTTCCTCGGCCTGAACTACCGCGGCGTGGTCGAGGTGTCGGAGATCACCTCACATGAGGCGCTGGCGGCGTGGCTGCGGCAGATGCTCGAGGGGATCATGGACGCGATCGAGCGCTCCAGTCGCCAGGACCCCGGCTTCTTGATCTTCGAGGCGCTCGACTTCATGCAGCGCCACTGCTGCGAGGACCTCTCGCGCGACGACGTCGCCGATGCGGTGCACATCTCCCCCTCGCACTTCTCCGCGCTGATGAGCCGCGAATCGGGCGCGACCTTCACCGACCACCTCAACCGCATGCGCATCGACCGGGCGGCGGAGATGCTCGCGCGCACCGACGAGACCCTCGCGACGATCGCGTTGGAATGCGGCTTCCGCGATCAGAGCTACTTCACGAAGGTCTTCAAGCGCTACCGCAACACGACCCCGTGGCGCTACCGTCGAGAGGCGACCCGTGCGCAGGACTGACCGCGGGTGGTCCGCGGTGCTCGCCCTCAGGAGGCCCGAACCATGCGCCGCTTCATCACGCTCAGCGTTTTCCTGACCGCAGCCGTCTCAGGCTCCGCCGCCCCCGCCGACTGGTGGGACGCGCGCTGGAGCTACCGTGCTGAGGTCCCGGCGGATGTCCGCGGGCCGGTGCTGGAGCTGGACGCGAACTTCAGCGTGCTGATGCGCCGCGGCGTCTTCGACCCGAATTCGCTGCGCCTCGTGGTGCCGACGCCGGAGGGCCTTGCCATCGCGCCGCTGAGTGTCGAGCCGCTGCCCGGCTGGGACCCGGAGCGGGCGGCGGTGGCGCGGGTGCGAGCCGTCCTCGACACGGAGCAGGAGCGCACCCCCGGCGAGCCGCTCTTCCTCTACTTCGACACCGCTGAGCACGGACCGTGGGAGCCTGGCCCCGCGCTGGAGGCAGCAGAGGAGCCGCGGAGCAACCTGCTCTCCGATGGCGGCTTCGAGGCGCTCGGCGACGCCGACAGCGCGTGGGAGCCGTGGGGACCGGGCTTCTCCGCCAGCGAAGACACGCACTCGGGCGCGCGGGCCGCACTGATCGACCACCCGGACGCCGAGGGCGTCGGTGGCGTGTTCGAGCGGGTGCAGCTCGATCAGGCGCGCCCGCAGCGGCTCGTCATCACCGGCTGGAGCCGGGCCGAGGGCGTCTCCGGCGACTCGAACAGCGGCTACTCGCTCTGGGCCGACCTGCAGTACGCCGACGGGACCTTCCTCTACGGGCAATCGGCTCCGTTCGAGACCGGCAGCCACGACTGGCAGCAGCGCGAGCTGGTCATCGACCCGGCGAAGCCGGTCGCGTGGATCAAGGTCTTCGGCCTCTTCCGCCACCACTCCGGGCGCGCGTGGTTCGACGACCTCTCCCTGCGGCAGATCGAACGCTACACGCTCTACGCCGCAGAACGCCGCGAGGAGGCGCCCGAGCGGGCCGCGCCGATCCGGCTGGCGACGGAAGACGGCCTCGCGCTGGAGTTCGACCGGGAGACCGGCGCAGTCTCGGGCGTGACGCTCCTCGATGAGGACTGGACGGACAGCGTCGCCGCGCCGCACAGCGGTCTGTTGCTGCGCGATGCGCAGGCCGACAGCCCGCTGCTGCCCGTGGGCGGCGCCGTGGTCGCGCAGGACGAGGGCATGAGTCAGCGCGGTTCGCTGCCCTC
>JALGSW010000060.1 GCA_029821635.1 Candidatus Zipacnadia bacterium | reverse complement strand
GGCGGGCATGCTCATGGACCTCCTCCGTCGATGATCGCTCATCGACAGATACGACACCGAGGCCCTTAGAACCTTCTTGCACACCCGAATAGGCGCATATCTTAGGTTCCAGCCCGTC
Source organism: Candidatus Zipacnadia bacterium (assembly GCA_029821635.1). Classification (GTDB taxonomy): domain Bacteria; phylum Armatimonadota; class Zipacnadia; order Zipacnadales; family UBA5352; genus UBA5352. The sequence goes on along the minus strand of JALGSW010000060.1, from coordinate 25,410 downwards.
GCCGTTGTCGTTTGTTGTCCACGAGGGCGGACGACAGACGGGCTGGAAGCCCGCCCTACAACGGCTGAACGACGAGCAGCCGCGGCCGCTGCTGGCCGGTCAGAACCAGATGATAGGCAGCTTATCGAAGATCTGCAGCCCGGTCATCTTCGCCAGACCCATGACGATCCCCGTGAAGAAGTAGTGGCCGATCACGATTCCCAGGAACGCCGGCATCAGCCGCCGATATGACGACACTCCGCCGATGCGCAAGAGCAGCCCCTTGATGAGCCAGACGATCCCGAAGGGCGCCCAGAAGCGCCGCCCGTGACTGAAGGCGATCACCAGCCCTGCCGGGTGGAAGGGCACCTGCAGGAAGATGTTGCGGATCACGAGGCCCACCAGCGTCAGCACAAGCCCCGTGCCCGCCCCCCACCACGCGCTCGCGTCCACGACCGTCGGCGCGCCCCCAAGGCCGATCGCCCAGGTCGCGTCCATGTTCGCATAGCGCACGCGCACGCCGCCCACGCCGGAGCCGCCGCCGAGCACGTTCGCGCCGTGATCGTAGAAGGCCGTCAGGTGCATCCACCAGCCCAACGCCAGGCCGATCGGCACCGCCAGCAGCAGCATCTTCGTCATCGACCGCGAGTCCATCTCGGACCGCCGCGCCATGTTGTAGCCCTCGAGTTGTGACGCGAGCCCCGAGTGCGGGTAGCCGCGGTCGATCCAGCGCACGTTGAACAGCGCGGTGAACGGCTTCCACTGCTCCTCGCCGCCGATGGACTTCGCACCCGCGAGGCGCACGTAGGTCTCCGTCATCGCGCTGTGCGGGAAGAGCCACGGCGTGGCCGCGCCCGCGATCGCCCGCACGCGCGCATGGCCGATCGCCGCCACCATGAACATGAAGACCGCGAAGATCACGTAGTGCAGCGGCAGCCCGGTCCAGAGCCAGAACACGCCCATCAGAACCATCCCGACGAGTGCTCCGCGCATCAGCCAGACGTGCTCGGCGGGCAGCTCGTCCTCCTCGCGGGTCTTCGCCCCAAACGCCCGCCGCAGGCCCTCCATCAGCGGCCGGCGCGCGACATACAGCGCCGCCAGCACCAGGCTGACGAAGGAGCCGGCGGTCGCGTCGCGGTAGGCGGTCGCCTGGATGTCATAGCCGCCGGCGGCGGTCGCCACGCGGAAGAGGTTGATCGCGATCCACGCCAGCGAGGTCGTCAGCAGCACGTCCTGCGGCGCGAAATACGCCAGCCCGTAGGCCTCGGGCATGAGGAAGATGTTGAGGTTGCCGCCGATCGCGCTCCACGGATGCTCGGTGAGCAGGTTGCCCAGCGGATGCTCGCGCCCGAGCTGCGGGAACGCGAAGGTGGTGGCGGCGATCATCTCGTGGATGCCGTAGCTCGCGCCGATGGCGAAGCCGACCCACATCACCGGGTCGCGCAGGAACGGGATGCTCGCGAGGACGCTGCGCTGCTCGGTGATGCCGAGAGGTATCTCGACCAGCGGGTAGGGCAGGCGTTCGGAGAGCGTCCACTCGCGCTCGGCCAGCGCCGCCACACACTGCATCGTGGCGAACAGTATGACGATGAAGATCGACCAGGTGAGCAGTGGCAAGAGCCACGCCCGCCACGGGACGAGCATGGTGCGCCAGATCGGCCCGTAGAGGAAGCCGCCGATGCCCGGTCCCGGGCCCGCCGAGGTCAGCGCTTCATCGGAGCCCTCGTAGAGCTGCCGCACAGCCTCCGGATCGGTCACATGCAGGTACTGATTGGCCTCCGGTAGCGCCGCGGCGTAGTCGTTGGAGTAGTCGGCGAAGTAGGTGAGCGTGGTCAACTCAGGCAGGAGCGTGCGGATGACGCCGACGGAGAACACGATCGTGGCGATCGTGATGAACGCGTAGATGTACATGTTCTGCTGGCCGGAGAGCGTGAACGAGTGGAAGACGCGGCCCAGTACGGTCTTCTCGCCCGCGGTGCGCGCGGCTTTGCGGAAGACGATGGAGAGCACCGTGAAGAGCAGCAGGCCGCCCAGCGCGGTCATGGGCGGGACGGACTCGGTGATCTGACAGGCGAACGCGATGAGTTCGGCCTCGCGCGCCCACACAGCCGCCACGAAGGCGAAGATGAGTGCGATGATGATAGTGCGAGAGCGGACGCGCCTGACCTGCGGCGGCGTGTCCTGCTCGGGGGTGTTTTGAATAGCGTCTGCGGTTGCCATGGACTACCTCGGTGTTACGTTCTGATTGCTCAGCAGCGTTCCCCCGCCGCGTCAGTCGTACGACTCGATCAGTTCGATGAGTTCCTCGAACTCGCACATTTCGGCCAGGTCACGCGCGCTGTTGCCGCCGCTATTGGGCAGGTCCGGATCTGCGCCCACCTCGAGCAACGCTCGCGTTGCCTCGATATTGCCGGCCTTGACAGCCTCGTTCAGCGGCGTGACCTTCTGTTCCGTGACGGCGTCCGGGTCCGCGCCAAGCTCCACCAGCAGCTTGATCACGGGCGCCGGGTTGTCCGCCCAGCGCGCGGCGTGCAGCGGGCGCTTCTTCTCATAGTCCGACCGGGCGTTGGGATCCGCGCCGCTCTCCACAAGCAGGCGGATCATCTCCAGGTGCCCGCCCCTCGCCGCCTCGTGCAGAGGCGCTCCGTGGAACCCGGGTGTGGCCGACACGTCCGCCCCGGCCCGGATCAGCGTGCGCGCGATCGCGAGGTAGCCCTCCCCCGCCGCGTGGTGCAAAGCCGTCTTGTCCCACCGATCACTCGCATTCACATCCGCTCCTGCATCCAGGAGCACCTTGACAGTGTCAGCGTGGCCCCCACCAGCGGCGAGCGGCAGCGGCGGCGAGCCGTCCTCGGATGGCGAGTTGACGTCCGCTCCCTCGGCGAGCAGACGCTTCACCGCTTCGAGGTCCCCCTGCCGGGCCGCCATGGGCAGCGTCAGTTCGATGCCGCTGCTCGCCAGCAGATCATACGCCGCGGTGTTGTCGCGTTCAAGTGCTGCCCCCGCCGCCAGCCGAAGATCCGCGTCGCTGCAGTCGCCGGTCTCTACCAGCAGCTTGAGTATCTCGACGTTCCCACTGCGCGCCGCGACGGTCAGCGGAATCTGCGCGTGCTCGCCCTTCAGGCATGGGTCCGCCCCCAGTTCGAGCAACAGACCCACCAGTTCCTCGTTCTCGACCTCGATGGCACACTCCAGCGGTGACTGCCCGAAGCCGTACTCTCCGAGGCCGTTCACGTCCGCCCCGTTCTCAACAAGCACGTTCACGACCTCGGGCTGTCCCCAGGCCGCGGCGGTGCCGAGCACCGTGACGCCCATGCCCTCTTCCGGGTCCGCGCCCGCGTCAAGCAGGATCTTCATGATCTTCACATGGCCCCCGCGCGCCGCCGCATGCAGTGGCAGGAAGCGCCCGACGACCATCTCGTTGGGATCATTCCCGGCCTCAAGGAATTCGCGCACCTGCGCCGTGTTTCCCAGCGCGGCCGCGGACGCCAGTGTCGGCCTGGCGCCGTGCTCAACGAGCACGCGGAATGCGCCCTCGTGCCTGTTGATGGCCGCGTGCTGCGCGGCCTCGTGGACGAACCCCGGGCTCTCCCCCGCCCCGTGGTCAAGCAGGAGCGAGACAATCGCGGCGTCGCCACGATTGGCCGCCTCGACGATGATCGGCCAGTAGGACAGTTGCGGCGGCCCCACCGCGGCGCCACGGTCGAGCAGCAACTCCACCGTGGACAGCCCCTCGCACTCCACCGCGATCTCCAGTGGCCTCTTGCGGTGCGGATGTCCCTCTCTGCTGTCGATGTCAACTCCGGCATCCAGCAGCGCGCGCACGACGTCGTCATGCGCGTAGCGGACGGCGGCCGCAAGCGGCGACCAGTCATGCGCTTCCTTCGCTGCATCAGCGCCCGCCGCGATCAGGACCTCAGCGACTCTCGCATGCCCCTCGAGGGCGGCGGCGTAGAGCGGAGTTGTCTCGGCGTCCGCTGGTCCATCCGGATTCGCGCCGTCCTCGAGCAGACCTGCAACCAGCGTCACGCTGCCCGCACCGGCTGCCTCCGTCAGAGTGGCCTCAGCGCCTGCGGCCACGAGGGCCTCGTAGGCCTCGGCATGGCCGTTCGCGGCTGCGTACGCAGCGGCCCTCTGCAGCACCTCTGCGTCTTCGCGCGCTCCGTGATCCAGCAGCTCGCGAACGATGGCCGCATCGTTGTTGCATGCAGCGCGAACAAGAGGCGGCCACTGCTGCGAGCCATCGCCGTTTGGCCTGGCGCCGTGCTCCAGCAGCAGCCTGACGGTCGAGAGGTGTCTCCCTTCGACGGCCGCTCCCAGCGCGGTGGCAGAAGCATCGCCCGGGCCCAGTGCCTCCGGGTCGGCGCCGGCATCGAGCAGCACTCGCGCGGCGCCATCGTGTCCCCTGCCTGAGGCCACGGCCAGGGCCGTCCAGCCGTTCGGCGTGCAGTCGGTGCTGTCAATGTCCGCACCCGCTTCGATCAGCAGCGCAACAACGTCAGCGTCCCCGCGGTCGGCCGCGAGAGCAAGCGCGGTCCAGCCGCGGTCCTTCGCATTGACGTCGGCTCCGGCATCGAGATGCCGTTGTGCCTCGGACACGCTGCCGCGATACGCGGCCTCATGGAGGCTCCCCGTGCGGCGGAGGCGCCCACAGCCGCTCGAAACGACGATGCAGATCAAGGTCACCAGTATGACGATGCGGCGCATCTTCACCACCCCCAGCGGCTACTGAGCGCCTCTCCCGGACCTCGGCCCACTACCCCCCGTGCGGGTTCGTCCACTCCGCGCCGACGAAGTCGATGTACTGCTCCAGCACGTCGTCGGCCGGGTCGTACGGGAAGGTGATCGGCGCCTGCGCCACTGTGCTGCCGTAGCACGCCAGGATCACCAGCCACTCGTCCAGCGCGACCGCCAGGTTCGTCGGCGTCGGCTCGCCCGTCTCCAGCCAGTTGAAGACCGCGCGCACCAGGTTCGCCTGGCCGATGTCATCGACCACGCGATACTCATGCTCGCCGCTGGAGTATTTCCCGTCGATGCCCATCTCCCAGCCATTCATCTTCCAGTGCACGAAGCCCGTCTCGCCGTAGACGGCGATGCGCTTGTGCATGTGCCGCGGCACGTCCTGCGCGATCTCCGGCACGCCCTCGCCGGACTGCAGCACGCCGCGCTTCTCGTCCACGAAGGTGATCAGCGCCGACGCGGTGTTCGGGCTCGGGTGCGTCCCGTTGATGTCGTCGAAGCCCGAGCAGGCCGCGTGGACCGAGCGGATGTCGGTGTAGTCGGCGTAGGCGAACATCAGGTCGAGCACGTGCACGCCCTGGCCGTTCATCGGGAGCTTCGCGGAGGCGTCGAGGCAGCGCACGTTGCCGATCTGCCCCTGCAGCACGCGGTCGAGCAGCTCCATCGTCTTCTCGTGGTAGCGGAGCTGGTGGTTGACCGTGAACTTCGTCGCGCTCTCGGCCTCAAGCTCGCGCAGCTTCTTGTAGTCATCGGCGCCGATCGCGATCGGCTTCTCGACGACCACCGCGGGCACGCCGAGGTCCGACAGCCGCTTCATCAGCGAGTAGCGGATGGTCGGCGGCATGGACATGTGGACGAGGTCAGGCTGCTCCTTCTCGACCATCTCGTCGAGGTCGAGGTACCATTTCGGGATGTCGTACTTCCCGGCGAACTCGACGGCCTTCTCCTCCACGAGGTCGCAGCACGCAACCCGTGTGGCCTCTTCGATGTTCGGATAGACCACCGCGTGGGAATTCGCCCGCCCGCCACAGCCGAGGAAAGCGACCTTGTAGCTCATCAGTGTTGCCTCCTGATCCGTCACGTAGGACATTGCGTAGGACGTTAGCGTAGGACAGGCTTTCCAGCCTGTCAATCGTTGTCGTCTCGCGTCATGGTTGACAGGCTGGGAAGCCTGTCCCACGGGACACCCACTACCACTCTCCCCCACCGGCATTGAGCCAGCGGTGGAAGGGCGACGGGGCCGGGTCGCAGACCTCGTTGAAGCGCAGCTTGTCCAGCGGCTGGTTCACGACGGCCTCGATGCGCTTGCGCGCCGTCGCGACCACGTCCGCGTGCTCGCCGACGACGTTCGCGTCCTGATCGGGCAGCGCGAAGAGCGCCTCGCTGTCATCCTCGCGCCCCACCGGGCATGAGTAGAGCCACCGGTCATCCATCACCGATGCCCAGCCGGAGGCGTTGCCGTTGGCGTTGCCTGCCCACCCGTTCACTATGAAGGGTCGCAATACCTCCGCCTCGCCGGTCGCGAGCGGCCAGATGTCGATGCCCTCGCAGCGGTGCGGCACGTCCAGCATCGTCAGCAGCGTCGGCATCACGTCGTGGCTCTGCACGTACGCGTCCACGACCTTGCCCTCCGGACCGTCGGGGTGGCGCATGTACCACACGAACCCCGCGTTGTAGGTGCGCATGTTCCCGTTGCCCTTGCCGAAGGTCCCGTGATCGAGGATCTCCGTCCCGTGGTCGGACAGCACCAGCACGATCGTGTCATCCCACAGGTTCAGTTCGTCGAGCTTCTCGAAGATGCGCCCGACCTGCTTGTCCACGAACGTGACCTCGCCCTTGTAGAGCGCCTTGATGCGCTCGAGCATCTCCTCGGACGGCTCCCCGTTCTCGTAGGCCGCGCCGGGGAAGACCGGGTCGATGTCCACCGCCGGGGCGTACTCGTCGGCGTACTTCGTGGGCGGGTCCCACGGCTCGTGCGGATCGAACATCTCGACCCAGAGCATGAACGGGTCATTGCGGTGCGCGGCGTCGAGCCAGTCGCAGGCACTGGTGGCCACGCGCGCGCACAGGTAGTCGTCCTCGCCCTCGCGCCCGACCATGTTCGCGAGATACTGGGCGAGCGTCGCGTGCTTCTTCCAGTTGATCGGCTCGGGGACGCGCTTGAGCATCTCCTCTTCGATCAACTCGGGGCGGACGGGCTTGTAGTTGTCCGACTCCTGGCCGCGGATGAAGTCCAGCGTTGCGAAGCCGCGCGAGTAGTTCATCGTCGGCTTGAACATGTGGTAGACGTCCGCGACGAGGCCGGTGTAGTAGCCCTGGCCGACGAGGATCTCGGCGAGCGTGTCCTCATGCGGGGGGATCTTGTGCCAGCCGGGCTGGTGGTGCCAGTGGCCGCGGCGGTCGAAGTTGTGGCTCCACGGGAAGGTGCGGGTGCCTGTGAAGAACGCGCGGCGCATCTGCAGCGTGGGCTGCCCCTCACCGTAAGCGCCCTCGAACGCGACCGAGCGGGCGTAGAAGTCGTCGAGGCAGGGGGTGCGCACGTCGCTGAGCTTCTTCCCGGGCCCGACGATGTCATTGCGGAACGTATCCAGCACGATTGCGACGACATTCATGGCCTGCAACTCCCTCAGCAGCCGACCGACTGTGGCGCGGAAGGTGGTGTTTCCGCGTGGGGGGCGGGAGGTCCTTCTGCAGAGGGAGAGTCGTTGGAGAGACCGCCACGAGCCGTCATGCCGTTGGAGGGGCCGCCGCGAGCGAAGCGAGCGGTGATCCCGCCCCCCAGGGCGGGATCAGCCGCTGTGCCGGCCCTCGGCGCATTGGGAGTACGGAACGGCGGGCCGGCACAGCGGCTTCGTCGGCACTCGCAAACGGCACTCGTGCCTCCTCACCCTCGCTGCGCTCGGGCGGCCCCTCCACGACAACAACCCGCGCGGGGGCTTCCCGGGGACGGGTCGGCGATCATTCGCCCTTCTCGCGCAACTCCTCCAGCATCGCCACTGATCGCTCCACGATCATCCCCAGAGCCCCCGCGGCGAGCTTGGAGGCGCCCCATGCGCCGACCTCGTAGCCGCCGCGCGCGATCGCCTCGGGCGTCGGGATGTAGCCCACGTAGCGGTTCGACATGTGGGCCACGAACGTCCGCGCGAACGGGCTGCGCTGCTTGATCTCAAGCTGCGCCTCCACGAACGGCTCGCCCGGCAGCACCACCACGCCCAGGTCGCCGATGCGCAGCGCCTGTATCTCATACTCGTATGTGTCGCTCTCCGCCATCATCTGCTCGATGTCGAGCTGCGAAGCCGCGTAGGCCCAGTCGCGGCCAAAGCGCGTCTTCGTCTCGTCGATCCACGTGGGCTCGGGATGCTCGGCGAGGAACGCGCGCGCGTCCTCGAACAGCCCCTCCGGGAAGTCGCGCCACGGGATGCCAAAGCACTCGGTGCGCGAGGCCAGCACCGGCCGCTCATCGGTGAAGCACGAACCCTCAAGAGCCCGCCGCGTCGCGTCGGTGAGCAGGCGCGCCATGCTCCGGGGCGTGTCCTCGCGGTCGGGGTTGAAGACATCCGCATGATGCACGTTCCCGCAGCACCCATTGAGCACTAGCGGCGTGGCGCCCGGCAGCATCTCGGCGCGCACCATCTCCGCCCACGCGCCCGGCCAGTCGCTGTGGATCGCGTCCTGCGGGTGCCAGTGCACCGGGTGGCTGGTGTGGTGCAGGAGCGCGGCAGGGGTGTCCAGGTCCTCGGTGGTGAAGAGCGCGACGCCCACCTCAGGGTCGCTCGGGCCCTCGCGGTAGAGCGCGTCCTGCGGCCGGCCGCCCATGCCCATCTCCGAGGTGCCATCGCGCATGGCGATGCGGCGGTTGAAGGACACGCGCGACTCCAATGCGGTGCCGAAGCGCAACTGCACCGGCTGCATGTTCGCCACGGCCTCGCGCAGCATCGGCTTGATGCGCGCCAGCGCCAGCGGGCCGTAGCCGGGATCGGAGCCGCGGATCCACGGATGCTCGCGAGTGGGCGCGAGGCGGTCGCTGAGCATGATCTGGCCGAGCGAGGGTGCGGAGTGGCACTGCACGACGTGCACCGCGACCTGCTCGGGCGCGAAGCCGAGTTCGTCGGCGGCGAAGGCGCGGATCGCGTCGGTCCACTCCTGCGTGATCGCGAGCAGTTCCATCGAGAGCAGCAGGAAGCGCTCGTCGCCCTGCCCGAAGGCGATGGCGCGCGCGTGGATGTCGTTCAGCACGAAGCGCGCGGGGCGGTGGACGCCGATGTTGCCGTCGATCTGCATGCCCATGCGCGGGTTGATCGTGGCCTCAGCGACGCCGACGTGCAGTGCCTCACTCATGGCCCATCGTCACGCTCCTCATACGTCATGCACTCAGTGATCCATCGCTGCGAGGCAGGTCACGCGGCCGGACATGTCCGCCACGTAGACGCGCTCGCCATCGAAGGCCGGGGCGGCGAAGGCGAAGAGATCGGCCGTCACGCGCTCCTGGCCGAGCAGGCCGCCTGTCTCTACATCCAGCGCGCTGAGCAGGCCGCGGTCGGAGATCACCCAGACGATCCCGTGCGACTCGACCGGCACAGTGGCGACCGCGCCCGTCGGCACCTCGACGGTCCAAGTGACCGAGCCGTCCGCCGCGCGCCGGCTCACGCGACCGTCGCTGTGCCGCACGTAGACGGAGGCGCCGTCGGCCGACGGTGCGACCGCCGCGCACTTCTCCTCCGCCAGCAGCCGCTCGCCCGTGCGCGCGTCGAAGACCGTCAGCCGGTAGGCGCGGTCAGCGAAGAAGACGTTCCCGCCGACGAATGCAGGCGGGCAGTCCGCCGGGCTGTAGTACCACGCGACGAAGCCCTCGCGATCGCTGCCCGCGGAGGGCTGACGCCAGCGGAGCTCTCCGGTGGCGGCTTCGAGCGCGTAGGCGTTGCGGTCCCACGAGCCCGCGAAGACCGCGCCGTCGCCCGCGGCCGGGGCCTGCTCGATGGCGTACTCGGGGGCTTCTGAGCGCCACGCGAGCACGCCGGTGGCTGCGTCCAGCGCGCACAGATCGCCCTCGGCGTTCCCCACGTAGACGCGATCGTCTGCGACGAGCGGCGCGCCGTAGATCGCGCTGCCCGTGTCGAAGCGCCAGCGTTCCGCGCCTGCGAGGTCGATGGCGCGCACGATGCCGTCCGCCGAGCCGAAGATCACTGTGCTCGCGTCGGGCGTAGCGACGGGGGCGGAGCGGACCTCGCCGGCAGTCTGCACCAGGCCAAGCGGCGCGCCGTCGGTGGCGCTGAGGATGCTCAGCGCGCCGGAGTTGTCGCCGACGAAGAGGCGGTCGCCGAGCACCAACGGCGCTCCCTGGCAGGAGCCGGCGACCTGCGTGCGCCAGGCCACGTCGAAGGCGCCGCCGTTGCGGAAGAAGCCGACCGTGCGGCTCGTGACGAGGCCGTCGGGCGCAGTCAGCTCCAGCCGCAGCGTGTGCGCGCCGGGAGCGACCGTGGCCGGATCGAGCTCCGCGAGCCAGCCGCCCTCGGCGGGCCGCAGCTCGCCGGAGAGGTCGCCATCGAGGGTCCAGCGGGTCGCGGCGGGCGTTGCGTCTGAGGTGACCGTCCAGCGCAGCGGATCGGCGGTCGCGAGGACCGCGCCGTCCGCGGGCGCGACGGTCACCTGCAGGAAGGGCGAGCGCGAGGCCAACGGCTTCTCCAGCACGGGGGCGAGCTCGCCGGTGCCATCGGCGTACTGATGGCCGACGCGCAGCACGCCGCCCATGATGGAGATGATGCCGAAGCCGGGACGGTTGCCCCAGGTGCTGCCGCCCATCACGGTGTCGATGCCCTCGACCTGCCACGCGCGAACGCTGTGTCCGTGGCCGACGAGCATCAGCACCACGTTGCGCGTCTGCAGGAGGTCGAGCAGCCGCGCGCGGTCGTACGCGCCGGCGAACTCCCGGCCGTCGAGCGAGTGATGGCAGAAGAAGATCACGGGCTGCTCGGGAGGCGTGCGCTCAAGCTCTGCGGTGAGCCACCGGACGCCCTCCTCGGCGATGGACGGGCGCGGGTCCTGCGGCGTGGCGGTGTCCCAGCCGACGAACTTCACGCCCGCGCGCTCGAAGGCGTAGAACGCGCTGCCATGCAACTCGCGCAGGTCCGGGCGCGCGCATCGCCAGGTGTTGTCGTGGTTGCCGAGCTGGTGGTAGACGGGCAGCGGGAGGGCGCTCCACAGTTCCAGGTACTGCGCCCACCAGCCCTTGCCGCCGCCGAACTCGACGAGGTCGCCGGTGGAGAGGATGAAAGCGGGCGCGGGCGCGGTGACGCCGAAGGGCGTGAGCTCGATGGGCCCGGACGGGAGCGCCGCAAGCGTCTCGCGCGTCTGCGCGATGGCGTGCGGCACGTGCTGGTCGGTGACGTGCAGGAAGGTCAGGTCCTCCGCCACCACGTAGGTCGCAGAGGCAAGGCAGGCAGCGCACAGCAGCGTGCGCGCCCCGGCGCATGCGATTCCCATGGGCACTCTCTCCGCGCTCAGGAGTGGACGTTACCGGCCTCGGAGCCACTTCCACTCGCGAGCGGCGCGTTCCTCCCGCGATGCGGCGGAGTTGGCGCGGGGCGGATGCAGGCATCGCCACCCGGTAGGGGAAATGCGCATCGACGGGCGATCGGAACCTGATGGAGGCGCGGCATGGAGAACCTGGCAATCTCCGGCGGACCGAAGGCAGTCGAGGAGAACCTGCAGCACCCGTGGCCGGTGTTCGACGAGCGGGAGAAGCAGGCGGTGGTGGAGGTGGTCGAGAGCGGCAGGTGGGGGCGCTCAGGCTACGACTACTACAACCACGGCGACAGCAAGCTGTGGGCGTTCGAGCAGGCATTCGCGGAGTTCCACGACGGCCGCTACGCACTCGCGCTGTCCACGGGAACGACGGCGCTTGAGGCCTGCCTGCAGGTGCTCGGGGTCGAAGCGGGCTGCGAGGTGATCGTGCCCGCGATGACGTACATCGCCTCGGCCTCGTGCGTGCTGCAGTGCAACGGCGTGCCGGTGTTCGCCGACGTCGATCCGCGCAACTACACGATCGATCCGGCCTCGGTTGAGGCGACCATCACGCCGCGCACGCGGGCGGTCATCGCGGTGGACTTCGGCGGCATGCCCTGCGACACCGACGCCCTGGGTGAGATCTGCAGCCGCCACGGCGTCGCGCTGGTCAGCGACTGCTCGCACGCGCACGGAGGCCAGTGGCGCGGGAAGGGCGTCGGCTCGCACGCGGACATGGCGGCCTTCAGTTGCATGCCGGGGAAGGTGCTCGCGATCGGGGAGTCGGGGGTGGTCATGACCGACAGCGAAGAGCTCTACCAGCAGGCGTTCCGCTACCATCATTCGGGGCGCGAGCGGGGCTACGAGAGCCCCGATCACACGTGGCCGGCGACGACACTGCGGCTGAGCGAGTTCGAGGCGGCGATCGGCCTGGTGGGCCTGACGCGGCTGGCGGAGCAGGCGGCGAATCGCGACGCCAACGCGCGCTACCTCGCGAAGGGCCTGGAGGATATCCCCGGGCTGTCGGGGCTGGAGATCGATGCTCGCGTGACGCGGTGGAACCCCTACCGCTGGTGCTTCCGCTTCGACAGCGAGCAGTTCGGCGGCGTCCATCGCGACACGTTCCAGCGCGCGGCGGCCGCCGAGGGCTTGAGCCTCGGGATCGGCCCGACGAAGCCGCTGTACGAGTTCAGCATGTTCGCGAGCGGCGAGTGGGGAAAGACGGGCTGCCCGGTGCGCTGCCCGCTCTACGGGGGCCCGCCGGTGGATTACACGCAGGTGCATTGCGCGGAGGCGGAGCGCATCCACACGACAGAGGCGCTGGATCTTGTGCACAGGTACCTACTCGGGCCGCAGGAGAAGATGGACCGGATCCTCGACGTATTCCGGAAGTTGCGCGGGAACGTAGATGAGCTGAAGGAGTGCGAAGAGGCCGGTGAGTGACGGGGCGCCAGGGACGTGTGCCGTACGGAGGGGCCGTCCTGAGGCGCGAACGTCGTGTATGAGCGCCGAAGTCGGCCCGGTCGTTCGGCCCCCCGATCCCGTCACGTCTCGGTGATGCGCGGGCCGACTTCGCCCGTCTCATCGCTGCGCTCGTCGTCGGGCTCAGGGCGGCCCCTCCGTACGACGTGCGCCGTGGGGCCCTGGCCTCGACGGCCTCACCCGATCTCTTCGGCTAGATCAACGAGCGCCTCGAGGATCGCCTCGCCGGCTCCGGGTGGCAGGCAGGTGCGGCTGAGTTCAGGCGGCTCGTTTGAGTACGCGTCCACCCCGTAGCCACCCTCCGCGTAGGACTCGCGGGTGGGGATGTAGCCCGGCCACCCGTTCGCGTAGCCGATGACCGTCGCATACTGCGCACCGACGCGCGCAGCGAGGCGCTGACGGAAGCGGAGCTGGAACTCCACGAAGTACTCCCCCGGCACAACACCAAGCACGAGCGGCCCGATGCGGAGGCAGTTCACCTCGACGAACACCTCCAGCGACGGGTCCATCCGGTTGGCGAAGGTCAGCGTGCGGCCGGCCGCAGCCAGCTCCGGGTCGGCATCGGCAGTCATCTGCCGACCGGCCAGCGCCAGCACACCGCGGCCGAGCTCGCGGCCGATGGCCTCGGTGGCCTCGCGGTCGGCGCGCATGCACTCGCGCGGGTGGATGTTGCCCGCGGCGCCGTTGGCAAAGAGCGCGATCGCACCAGGCAGCGCCTCCTCGATCAGCGCCCGCGCCACACCCGGGAAGTCGGCGCTGAAGCGCATGTTGGCGGGGCCGAGGGTCAGCGCATGAGCCGTGAAGTGGAAGGCGACCGCCAGCGGCTCGCCGGCGAGCGAATCCACGCACAGGACCGTCACGTCGGGATCGACCGGACCGATCGTCACGCCCGGCTCACGCTCGTGGAAGTGCTGTGAGCGACCGTCAGGGCCGATGACGCGGCGGTTGTGACTGAGATCGACCGGACCGCTGCCGACGCTCAGCGCTGCGGGAACGCGACGGGCGTGGGCCGCGAGGACCGCATCCGAGACCGCGGCGATCATCTCGTCGAGCCACGGGTCGTCCGGTGAGCCCCCGAAGAGGTAGAGGCTGTCGGGGCCTGAGTGCGTGTGACTGCAGGCCAGCACGAGTCCCGGGCCCGCGAGTTCGGGGGCGGTCTGCGCAATGCGCTCGCGGATGCGCGCGACGTCGCCGCGGCGGATGCCGGTGAGGTCGAGCGCGCAGAGCGTCAGGCATTGGTCGCCATCCGACAGCCCCAGCGCCCGGACCTGCAGCGGATCGTGCGCACCCTCGGCCAGCCGAGGCCGGTTGCGCGCGCGATCCGGAAAGCACCCGAGGATCGATCCGGGCGGCGGGGTGATGTCCACGGTGGCGGCGCCGGCGGTCAGCGGCATTGCGCTCCCCCTCAGAAGTGAACTTTGCCGATCTTCACGCGGCTGGTCCGGCGCAGGTCGGCCATGAGCATCGCGGTCGCGATCGAGTAGAGCTTCGCCTGAGCGCTGTCGGCGCGTGAGGTGAGCACGACGGGTGCGGAGGCGCCGACGAGGACGCCCGCAACGTGGCCCTGCGCGAGGTAGACGAAGCTCTTCGCGAGCATGTTGCCGGCCTCGATGTTGGGCACGAGGAGGATGTCGCAGTTGCCCGCGACGGGGCCCTCGATGCGCTTGATCTGCGCGGCAAGCTCCGAGACGGCGTTGTCCAGTGCGAAGGGCCCGTCGATCGTGCAGCACGGGAACTGCCGCCGCTCGCTCATCGTGGCGAGGACGGCGGCGTCCACGGTCGCCTGCATGTTGGGGCTGACGAGCTCGGTGGCGGCGAGGACGCCGACCTTCGGCGACTCGATGCCGAGGAGCTGGGCGAGGTAGACCGCGTTGAGGACGATCTCGGCCTTCTGCACGAGGTCGGGAGCGATGTTCATCGCGCCGTCGGTCACAAAGGTGAGCCGCCCGAGGTGCGTCGTCTCGAGGATGAAGACGTGGCTCATGAGGTGCCCGGCGCGCAGCCCGCGCTCCTTGTCCAGCACCGCGCGCAGGAAGTCGTCGGTGTGGATCTGGCCCTTCATGAGGATGTCGGCCTTGCCGGAGGAGACGAGGGCGGTGGCGGCGGCCGCGGCGCCGAGGTCGCTGGGCTCGTGGATTACGGAGACATCGGCGAGGTCCAGCCCGGCCTTCTCCGCGGCGGCGGCAATCTCATCGCGATCACCGACGAGCACGGCCTCGGCAATCCCCGCCTCGGCGGCCTGTTCGATGGCGCTCAGCACACTTTCGTGCTCGGCGACGGCCACTGCGACGGTCTTCATCGGGCGACTGCGCACCGCTTCCACGATCTGATCGAGGGACGTGATCATCAGCGCGGCACCTCCGAGTCGAGCCGGTCGTTCTCCCCCTCTCCGGAACGGAGAGGGGGTCGGGGGGAGAGGTCAGCGAGCGGGCTACGCGTGCTCCGCGGCGAGTTCGACGAGCCGCCGGCGCACTGCCTCGACGGCCTCGAGAGGCGTGGACGCGCCGGCGGTGATGCCGGCGGTCGTGACACCCTCGAGCCACTCTCCGCGCAGCTCGTCGGCGGTCTCGATGTGCTCGGTGCGCGTCCCGGTGGCGCGGCAGATCTGCGCCAGTCGGTTCGTGTTGGCGCTGTGGTAGCCACCGATGACGATCATCACATCGACCTGCCGCGCGACACCCACGGAGGCCTTCTGACGCTTCGAGGTCGCGTCGCAGATCGTGTTGGCGACGCGCAGCTCGGCGATGCGCGGCAGCAGTGCGGTGACCAGCTCCTGCAGCGTGTCGAGGTGCTGGGTGGTCTGGCACACGACGGCGACGCGGGCGGTGACGGCGATGCGGTCGAGCGCGCCCGCGTCCTCGACGATGATCGCATGGCCGCCCGCGTGGGCGACGATCGCCTGGGCCTCGGGGTGCTCGCGCTCGCCCAGCACCAGCACCTGGTAGTCATCCTCGGTGAAGCGCGCTGCGGCCTGCTGCACGCGCCGCACGAAGGGGCAGGTCGCGTCGATCAGGTCGATCTCACGCTCGCGCGCGGCCTCGTAGACGGTCGGGCCGGCGCCGTGCGCCCGGACGAGCGCGGCGGAGTTGCGCGGCACTTCCTCGATCTTCTCGACGACGCGCATGCCGCGCTCCTCAAGTTCCTCGACGACCTGCCGGTTGTGGATCAGCGGCCCAAGGCAGGCGACCTCGGAGTACTTCTCGGTCGCCTCGTTGGCAAGCTGCAGTGCGCGCCGCACGCCGAAACAGAAGCCCGCCTCGTCAACGGCCACGATGCTCAATTGGCTCATTTCTCGCGGATCACCACCAGTTCGGCGATAGACTGGAAGAACTCGACCTCGCCGGGCAGGTCGGCGGCGATCTCCACCGCACGCGCGGCGAGCTCGCGGGCCTCGTCGCGGGCGCCCTCAAGGCCGATCGCGGCCGGGTAGGTCTGCTTGTCGGCGTCCGCGTCGGCGCCCGTGGGTTTGCCCAGCACGTCCTCGTCGCCGGTCACGTCGAGGATGTCGTCGGTAACCTGGAAGAGCAGCCCGAGCGCCATCCCGTAGTCGGAGATCGTCTCGATCTGAGGCTCCGAGGCGCCCGCGAGGATCGCGCCCGTGCGGCAGGCCGCGCAGATGAGCTTGGCGGTCTTGTTCTCGTGGATGTAGCGCAGCAGCTCGCCGTCGGGCGCCAGGCCCTCGCCGATGATGTCCGCCTGCTCGCCGCCGATGAGGCCCGCGGCGCCGCTGAACGCCGCGAACTCCTCGATCACGCGCAGGGAGCGGGCCGGGTCGCAGGTGCGTCCGAGCGTGGCGAGCCGGCCGAAGGAGGCGATGATCAGTGCATCGCCGGCCAGCAGCGCGGTGTGCTCGTCGAAGGCTGCGTGGCAGGAGGGGCGGCCGCGACGGAGGTCGCTGTCGTCGATGCATGGCAGGTCATCGTGCACGAGGGTCGCCGCGTGGAGCATCTCGAAGGCGCAGGCGGCGGGCATGACGTGCGTTGGGTCAAGGCCGAACGCCGCCGCGGAGCGCATGACGAGGGCGCCGCGCAGGCGCTTGCCGCCAAGCATGCTGTGCTGCATGGCGTCGGCGAGGCCGCCCGCGCGCGGGTCGGCCTCGGGAAGACAGTTGGGGAGGACGGCTTCGAGCGCGGCCGCGTCGCGCGCGAGGGCCTCACGGGCGACCGAGCCGCCTGCCTGTGTTCGTTCAGTGCTCAGTTCCGATCATCCCTCGTTCCCGCCGCCGGAAGCGCCCGAAGCGGCGGCGTCATCGGCCGTCCCGACGATCACCTTCTTCGGCGACGCGTCCTCGATGACCTCCGAGCTGATGGTCTCCTCGAGGACGACCGTGTCGTTGTTGTAGGTCCTGTGCTTCACGACGAGCTTCTTCCCCGGAACGCCGGGGGAGGCGACGCGCGTCTCGCCGCGCGGAACGTGGACGGAGTGCAGCTTCTCGACCTCCGGCTCCACGTCCACCGTCTCAGTCACCTCGGTGACGGTCTTCACGGTGATCCCGGCCATCGCCGGAACGATCTTCACCTTGTCTCCCGGATGGATCGTGGAGCCCTTCGTCTCCGGGTTGAGTTGGTAGAAGTCGGCCAACTCCATCCCGTGATCAGCGGCGATCTTCTCGGCGTACTCGCCCGCCTTGACGGTGTACGTCTTCGCCTCGCTCTTCGTCTTCCCGAGCGCCTCGACCGCAGCGGCGATCTCCGTCAGCACGCTGGCAACCGGAGCCTGCGTCTCCACGATCTTGATGTCCTCGAGGAATGTGGACTCAATGAGCTTCTCGTTCTCGGGGACGTACTGCAGCTTGACCTTGGTCAGTACGTCCTGGGCGAAGGTCTCGCTGGGCAGATTCACCGTCTGCACGCCGTTGACCTCGATGTTCCACGCCGAAACGAGGACAGTCACGCCGTGGTCCTGCAGGAGCTTGACAGCCTCGGGGACGTTGAGCACCTCCTGGTCATCGACCGGCCACGGCTCGTCACTCCACTGCTCCTCGAGGCTGGCCTCACCGGGCAGTTCGCCCTTGCCCTGCTTGAGCAGCTCCTCATGGACGCGCTCGGCGGCCGACTGGTCCCTGACGAGGCACACGACGGCGTTATCGATCTTGATGGCCCGAGCGAACTTCTGCCGCCCCCCCACGATGAGTAGGGCGGAGAGGAGGATGACCGCTGCAAGCAGTATCACGCTCGCCATCTTGTAGAAGCGGAGCTGGCCCTCGAACTGCGCCATGCTCCGTGTGCTGCGGTGGTCTGAGGTCATCGCTTCCGCTCCTTCTCACTCGCGCCCCAACTGCCACCACCACCCCGTCTCGGGATTGCGCGGGCCTTCCCGCGCTGGCTACTGCGACACCGCCGACGGCCGCCACGGAGGCGGCCGCCTTCGCGGTGGCGGACGTCGGCGGGGATTGCGTCCGGTCTGTTAGCGGCGCTACGTGCGCCTATCCGTCCGCCCCGGCGAGCTTCTCGCGCAGCACGTCGGCCGCGCGCGTAACCTGCTGGTCATGCCACTCCAGCGCGGTGGGGCGCTGCTCCGGGTCCTCGGGCGGATCGGGGAACTGGATGTCCGGATGCACGCCACGCACGCCGTTCTCATCGCGCTTGGAGATGTCGCGCTTGTCGGGCGTGAGGTAGACGGCGGTGGTCAGGACCATCGCGGAGCCGTCATCGAGCTCGATGACGGTCTGCACCTTGGCCTTGCCGTAGCTCGAGTGGCCGACGATGGTGGCGCGCAGCGTGTCCTGCAGCGCGCCCGCGACGATCTCCGAGGCGCTGGCGCTGCCGCCATCGATCAGCACGACCATCGGGATGTCCTCGTCGAGCATCAGACCGGGGCGTGCGCGCAGCGGCTCGGGGCCGCCCACGCGGTCCTGGATCCAGGTGATCGGCGTATCATCGAGGAAGAGGCTGCCGACCGCGACGGCCTGGTCAAGCATGCCGCCGGGGTCGCTGGAGAGGTCGAAGAGCAGCGCCTTCATACCGTCCTTCTTGAGGCTGTTGAGCGCCAACTGGACCTTGGCCTCTGCCATGTGGTTGAACGAGCGCAGCCAGATGTAGCCGATCTTGTTCTCCTCGTCGAGCATGCGGAAGTCCACGATCGGGAACTCGACACGGCCGCGGGTGATTGTCACTTCCTCGTACTCGGTCGCGTCCTTGTGCCGGACCGTGAGGACCACGTCGGTGCCGCCCTCACCGCGAATCAAGTTGACGACCTCGTTGAGGTCCATGCCCCGCACCGGCTTGCCGTCAACGCCGACGATCACGTCACCGTTGTAGAGCGCGGTCTCGGCGGCCGGGCCCTCGGGCAGCACGCGCAGGACGATGACCTCCTGCTCGTCGGTGTCCTCGTTCTTCTCCATCACCAACTCGGCCCCGATGCCCTCAAAGCGGCCGGTTGAGGTGGTCTTGAACTCCGCGTATGATTCGGGGTCCATGAAGCGGCTGTAAGGGTCGTCGAGGGACTTGAGCATCCCCTCGATGGCGCCGTAGGTAAGCTCGTCTCGCGCGATCTCGTCAGGATACACGAAGTTGTCGATGATCCGCTGACGCGCGCGCCAGAACGACTTCAGCGGCGTGAGGCTGGTGGCGCCGGGGATGTCGCTCCCGTCCTGCACATCGTAGGTCCCGGGCACGATCTGCGCCATCTGCACCATCTGCACCAGCGCGGGGACGATGCCTCCAGAACTGACGACCTGCATCGTGAACATGCCGGCCGCGAAGACCAACAGCGTTGCCACCGTTATGGCGGCGACCAGCGTGAGTGATCGGAATGATTTCCCTGTCTTCACCGTGTTATTCCTCACCATGGCGGAATGAGTGCGTGTCGCGTTGCGCGCGCCAGATCGCGTCGCGCTACGGCGGGCCGTCGCGCGGGGCGATCAGCCCATCGGGTTGACGTGATGCCCGTTGCGATAGACCATCCAGTGCACATGATTGCCCGTGGAGACGCCTGTTGTGCCCACACCGGCGATCGTCTGCCCGGAGCTCACCACCTGCCCCACGCTCACGTAGATGCTGGAGCAGTGGCCGTAGGACGTGGCCCAGCCGCTCCCGTGGTCGATGATGACTGTCTTGCCGGTCGCGCCGCGCCAGCCCGCGCAGATGACCTTGCCATCGTCGCAGGCGTGGATGGGTGTGCCCGCCGGCGCGCCGATGTCCACACCGTTGTGGAACTTGCGGATCCCGTAGATCGGGTGAAGCCGGTAGCCGTAGCGGCTGGTGATACGCCCGCTGACGGGTCGCGAGTAGCGCCCGTTGCTCGAGCCGCCGTAGCTCCCGCGGCTGAGCCCCTCGCGTACCAGCGTCTCCAGCGCCTTCTCCGCCCGGTCCAGCTCAGCCAGCGCGCTCTCGGCGGCAGACTGATCGCGCTTGTACTTCGAGACCAGCGACGCGGCCTCTGACTCGGCCTGTTCGGCCACGCGCTTGTGCCGATCGGCCTCCTGCTTGAGCGAGGCGGCCTCGGCCTGCTTCACCTCGAGCGTGACACGCTGCTGTGCGAGCTTCGCCTGCGTGTCAACGAGCGCGGTCAGCAGTTCCTCGTCCCGCTGAGCGATGATTCGGGAGAACTCCGCGCGGTTCGCGAAGTCCTCGAAGCTGGTCGCGTTGAGCACGACCTCGAGGTAGGATGGCTGTCCCGAGTGGTAGAGCGCCAGCAGCCGCGTGGACGTCGCTTCGCGGTGCTCGCCGAGCTCTTCCTCGGTCTGCACGAGGTCGGCCTTGACGTCGCGGAGCACGCCGTTGACCTCTGCGAGCCGCCTGCGTGCCGTCCCGGCCTTGTCGCGCGCGTCCTGCGCTCGATTCTGCGCGCCTGCCAACTCGGACTGCGCCTCGACGCGGTCCTCCTTGATCTCCTCGAGCTGGCCCTCCACCTGCCGCTGGCGACTGAGGACATCCCTGAGTCGCTCACGTGCGCTCTTCGCCTCGACGCCGTCGAGGTGGAGTGCGCCCGGCAAGAGCAGCGCGACGATCGCCATCACGGCGATGCGCACGGCCGCGTTCCTGCGCATGGCATCCTGTCCCCTCGATCGTCGCGGTGCTGGTGCGATTATGCCGCTATGACCGTCCGGTGCGGCAACGGCGCCTCTCCCCTTCGGCCGTCTCGCTGCGCTCGCCGGCCTCTTCCCCTCTCCGTTCCGGAGAGGGGCGACGGAAGGCGTCAATGCACCGGGTGAGCCGCTGGCCACCCGCCTCCCCCTCCGGAACGGAGGGGGTGCCCGAGAGACGCCGCCTCAGGCGGCACTCGGGCGGGGGAGGCGCCGTTCGTTCCTCCTCTACCCGAGCGGGTTGATCGTGCTGCCGTTGCGGTAGACTGTCCAATGGAGGTGCGGCCCGGTGGACCAGCCCGTGCTGCCCACCGCGGCAATCCTCTGTCCCCTCGTCACGACCTGCCCGCGGCTCACGTAGATGGCCGAACAGTGACCGTACATCGTCGCCCAGCCGCTGCCGTGGTCGATGATGACCGCGCGCCCGTAGGCGCCCTTCCACCCCGCGAAGATGACCTTGCCGTCGTCGGCGGCCTTGATCGTCGTGCCGGCCGAGGTGGCGATGTCCACGCCGTTGTGGAAGCGCCTGGTGTGCAGGATCGGGTGGATCCGCCAGCCGTAGGGGCTGGAGATGCGCCCTCCACAGGGCCGCATCAGGTTCCCGGCGCAGGAGCCGGAGTAGCTGCTTGAGCCGCCGCCCGAGCTGCTGCTCGCGCTCGAGCGGATCAGCGCCGCCATCTGCTTCTCAGCGGCCTCCAGCGCCGCGAAGTCCGCCTCGGCGGACTTGCGGTCATTCCTGTACTTCGCCACGAGCGCCTGGGCTTCGCGCTCGGCGGCTTCGGCCTCGCCCTTCGCGGCGTCGGCCTGCTTCTTGAGCTCGGCGGCCTCGGCCTGCGCGACCTCCAGCGTGGCCCGCTGCTCGGTCAGCTTGTCCTGCGTCTCGACGAGCGCGGTCAGCAGCTCGTGGTCCTGATCGGCGATAATGCGCGAGATCTCCGCGCGATTCGTGAAATCCTCGAAGCTGGTCGCGTTGAGCACGACCTCCAGGTACGACGGCTGGCCGGTCTCGTAGAGCGCCACGAGCCGCGCGCAGGCCGCTTCACGCTGATCGACAAGCTCCGCCTCGGTCCGCGTCAGCTCCTCCTTCACCTCGTGAAGGATAGAGCGGACCTCTGCGAGGTTCTGTCGCGCGTTGGCGGCACGGTCACGGGCCTGCTGCGCCTTATTGCGGGCGCCGGCAAGGTCCGATGACGCGTCTGCCTGGTTGTCCTTGATCGCGCTGAGGCGCCTCTGCACCTCGCGCTCGCGCTCCCGGATGCTGGTCAGGCGCTGACGGTAGCTCTGCGCCTGCAGTGTGTCATGGGAGGGCGCCGCGAACAGCAGGCACCCCGCCGCGAACACGACCCTCAGCAGGCCCGAGGTGGTCCTGTGCATGAGCAAAGTCCCCTATGACTGCGCTGTTCATTGCCGCGAGTAGCGCGTCGTGCGCGCAGGCTGCGATCACTGCTGCATCGGCCGGGCCGGACGGGGCCCGAGCCGTGTTAGACTTCGCGCAGGTAGCTGTGCAGGCCGATGACGCTCCCTACGACGCCGAAGAGAATGCCGCACACCATCGCGCCAAGGCCGAACAGCACGGCGAACGTAGAGCTGTACACGAGTTCCATGAAGCTGAGGTGCTGCGCCACGTAGGCATGCACCCACGAGTACGATGCCAGCACCAGAATCGTCGAGACCGCCCCTCCCATGACCCCGTGGAACGCTCCCTCGAGGATGAAGGGGAGGCGGATGAACGAGTTGGTTGCGCCGACGAGCTGCATGATGCGGATCTCGCGCCGGCGCGCGTAGATAGTCAGCCGGATGGTGGTGCTGACGATCAGCAGAGTCGCGACGCCCATCAGCACCGCCGCAACCACTCCGGCGATCTTGATCCCGTGGGCAAGCGTGAGCAGCTTGCCGGTGACCTGTTCCCTATATCTGACTTCCGCGATGCCCTCGATGTTCCTCGCGACATCGGCAACCGCGGCCATGTCCTGCGGGTCCTTCGGGCTCACGATGATCGCATCGGGCAGCGGGTTCTCGCCGAGCGCCTCAACGAAGCTCTCCGGATCGCCCCCGCCCATGATCGCGGCGTAGTCCTCCAGCGCTTCCTCTTTCGAGCGGGAGCGGATCTCACCCACGCGCATGTCGCCCCACAACTCGGCTTCGATGCCGGCGGCGTCGGCGTCCTCCTCGAGGTCCACGGTGATATTGGCCTTCCGCGCCTCGACATCGGCCATGTGCTGCAGGTTCAGCGTCATCAGAAAGAAGCCGCTCAGGATAAGCAGCGCCACGGCCATGTTCGAGCTGGTCGCGAGGCTCATCAGTCCGTTGCGCCGGATTGCCTGCCAGGTCTGCTGCAGCAGGAACTCCACCATGCTAAGGTTCATCGTACCCGCCCCCTCCGCGGGCATCCCGCACAATGGTTCCGCCGACGAGACTGACGACGCGCTTGCGCATGCCGTCCACGATCACGCGGTCGTGTGTGGCGCACAGGATCGTCGTACCACGCTCGGCGATCTTCGTCAAAAGCTGGATGATCTCCCACGAAATGTCCGGGTCGAGGTTCCCTGTGGGCTCATCGGCCACCAGGATCGCCGGGTTGTTGACCAGCGCCCGCGCGATCGAGACACGCTGCTGCTCGCCGCCGGAGAGCTCGTTGGGGAAGGACTGCTCCTTCTCCGAGAGCCCGACCAGCTCGAGCGCGAGCGGAACCTTGCGGTACTTCTCCTTGCGCGAAGCCCCGACCACGTCCAGGGCAAAGGCCACGTTCTCCCAGCAGTTCTTGTCCGGGAGCAGGCGGAAGTCCTGAAAGATCACGCCGACGTTACGCCGCAGATAGGGCACCCGCTCGCGCGGGAGACCTGCGACGTCCTGTCCAGAAATGATGATACGTCCCTCGGTCGGCGTCAACTCGCGGTACACCAGATGCAGCAGCGTGGACTTCCCGCTGCCTGACGCGCCGACCAGGAATGCGAACTCACCCCGATCGACCTGCAGGTCGATGCCTGAAAGGGCCCGCGTGCCGTCCGGATAGACGACCGAGACCCCCTGTAAGTGTATCATACGCGGCAGCCCCCGCTGAGTGCGGTGGAATCCATGCGTCCCCCATCCTGGCGGTCATGTACAACTGTGAAGTATATCAGAAAGCCAGAGCCAAAGACAACCCGTCGCGCCGGTCGGCGAACCCGCCTGAAATGGTGAAGATGGCTTCGGGGGCCGCATTCACGGCTTCTGTTGCTCGTGGACGATGCGGCGCAAGCGGAAGTTCGTGCGACGGTCCGGAGCGGTTATCCTGCCTGCCGCCTTGAGCACGACCGCAGGCTGGAAGCCTGCGCCACGAGCCGCACTACCGTTCGGTGCGCGCGGCCCGGAAAGTGGACCTTCGAGCTTGACATGCGACTCCCCATTAATGTACGCTCCTTCCACGGGAGTACCGTATTACGCGAGGCCCTGGTGGGGCGATCCCCATGGGCCTCTTTTCATTTCAGCCGTGTGCGCGCCAGAGGGCGCTCGCGGCACGGGGAGACGCTTACGATGGCTACAAGAGTAGTCGTGGGAGCCCAGTGGGGCGACGAAGGAAAAGGGAAGATCACCGACATCCTGGCCGAAGGCGCAGCCGCGGTCATCCGCTACCAGGGCGGCAGCAACGCCGGTCACACGGTCGTGGTTAACGGAGACGAATTCAAGTTGCACCTGATCCCGTCAGGCATCCTGCACGCGGAGACGCTGTGCGTGATGGCTTCGGGCACGATCATCGACCCGGTCTGCATGAAGGAAGAGATTGACGGCCTGCGCGAGCGCGGCGTCACCTGCAACAACCTGCGGGTGTCGCTCAACGCACACGTTATCATGCCCTACCACCGCCTCCTCGACGGACTGCAGGAGGAGGCGCGCGGGAAGAGCAGCATCGGCACCACCCGCCGCGGCATCGGCCCGACCTACACCGACAAGACCGCGCGCATGCCCCAGAGCATCCGCATGGTCGATCTGCTCGATGACGACCGCTTGATGGCGATGATCGAGGCGCAGCTCGCTCAGAAGAACGTGATCATCACGCAGCTCTACGGCGGCGAGCCCGTCACCGCTGCCGAGGTCTACGACGAGATCGCGCCGACGCTCGACACCGTGCGCCCGCACATCACCGACGTGCGCGGCCTCGTCCGCGAGGCGATCGCGAGTGGCGACGTGATACTCGAGGGCGCGCAGGGTACCTTCCTGGACCTCGACTACGGCACCTACCCCTACGTGACCTCGTCACACCCGGTCGCGGGCGGGGCGTGCCTGGGCACCGGAGTGGGGCCGACGGAGATCGACGGCGTCATCGCGGTTGTCAAGGCCTACACCACGCGCGTGGGCGCCGGCAACTTCCCGACCGAGCTGCTCGACGAGACCGGTGAGCGCCTGCGCGCTCGTGGCGCCGAGTTCGGCACCACCACCGGCCGCCCGCGGCGCTGCGGCTGGCTGGACGGCGTGGCCCTGCGAACGTCATCGGAGCTCAACGGCGCCACCGACATCGCGATCACCAAGCTCGATGTGCTCGACGAGGAGGAGACCGTGCGCATTGCGGTCGCCTACGAGATCGACGGCGAGCGCCACGAGCGCATGCCCGAGAACCTCGACCGGCTCGGCGACGCAAGGCCGGTCTACGAGGAGATGCCCGGCTGGCGCAGCTCGCTGGCGGGCGTGACGTCGCTCGCGGAGAT
>JALGSW010000059.1 GCA_029821635.1 Candidatus Zipacnadia bacterium | reverse complement strand
CATGGTGTGACCTCCGTATGTATTGCATGAGTGCGGCGCGGCCGCTGCCCGAACAGGCACGCTCGGGCACCCAGTACGCATTCTCTGACGGCAGCAGGGGCACCTCCTGTTCGCGCAAGACGGCGCGGTCGTTCGCGGGGGGGCAGGATGTCGCCACATGCCCTACAGTTGGTTCACTCATTTGGTGCAATCGGGAAGGTGATGGTAGCGCCGCAGAGGAACCGGGTCGTCAGGAGACGCCCCTACCGCTGGACGCACGGCAACTCACGAGCGCCTGCGGGCGCGCAGGGAGGCCACTATGCGATTCGTCAGCAAGCTCACTCTCGTGCTCGTCGCGACGCTTGTGCTCACGGGAAGCGCTCACGCTGCCGTGAACCACTGGGGCGCGCTCACAAGCAACACGACGTGGAGTTCCTCGGTCGTGCACGTGCTCACCGGCGACGTCACGGTGTGCAGCGGCGTGACTCTCACGATCGAGCCGGGCGCCGTCGTCAAGTGCCAGCAGTACTGCGACCTCTTCGTCTTCGGCAATCTGCGAGCTGTCGGCACCTCGAGCAGCCGGATCACCTTTACCTCGTACAGAGATGACACCGTGGGCGGCGACACGAACGGCGACGGCGCGGGGACTTCCCCGAGCGCTGGTTCCTGGGGTGGGATCTGGTTCGGGGACAGCTCAGTTGACTACAACGCAGGAACCAACAGCGGCTGCTTTTTGCGCTACTGCAACATACGCTGGGGCGGTACCACCTTTAACCTCCCACTCTTCTGCGGCCAGGTTAACTGCGCCGACGCCGTCCCGCGGATCCGATGGTGCAACATCGACGACGGCAGCATCGCGGCCATCCGCCTGACCAACCCGGTGACCCCGGATATCGCCGGTTGCCAGGTCTCCGGGCACGTCGGCGGCAACGGGATCCGGGTGGACTACGCCCACGTCGACTCCAACACCACATGGACGAACTGCGGGCTGCCCTGGATAGTGTGGATAGACGTTACCGTCAATGTGGGCAAGACCTTGACTGTCGAGCCCGGTGCGGTGGTGAAGTTCCTCTACCCCGGCGTGGAGCTGATCGTGTCCGGCACGCTCAACGCGGGCGCTGGCGGCGGCCCGATGACCTGGTTCACCTCGGCGCGGGATGACTCCGTCGGCGGCGACACGAACGGTGACGGCCCATCGAACGGCGCAGCCGAGGATTGGGGCACGATCCGAATCACCAGCACGGGCGTGTCATCCCACCTGAGCGGGTGCGGATTCGCGTATGGTGGTTGGACGGGCAAGGGAGCCATCTGGTGCGACGATTCGCAGCCTAACATCGATAGGTGCGTCTTCCGGGGCAACCGCATCGGGGTCTTCTTCGACGGCTGGAACGCGTCCGGCACCATCCGCAACTGCGTCTTCCGCGCCGGGACCGCCGCGGACGTGTGGTGCAATGACACGGCCGCGCCGACGCTGAAGAACTGCACGATGTATGGGAACCGGGACCGGGGCATCTGGGTCGGCCACTGCAGCCCGACGATCACCAACTGCATCGTCATGACCAACCGGCCGCCATGCACGGGCGCATACGGCATCGAGGTGCTGACCGGCTCGCCGACCATCACCTACTGCGATGTCTACGGCAACTGGGATGGCAACTACCTCGGGATCGCCGACCAGACCGGCTCCAACGGCAACATCTCGCTGAGCCCGCTCTTCGGCGACCCCGCGGGCGGCGACTTCCACCTCAAGTCCATCCGCGGGCGCTGGAACCCGGCGACCAGCTTGTGGGTCGCCGACCTCTACCACAGCCCCTGCGTGGACGCCGGCAACCCCACCGAGGCGTGTGCTGCTGAGCCGGTGCCCAACGGTGGCCGGCTCAACATCGGCGCATACGGACACACTGTTGAGGCGTCGCTGGCCGCGCGGCGGCGGCTCAGGCTCACCGCCGCCGCCTGCGGCAGCGTTCTTGTCAACGGGACCCCGCACGCGCTGCCGTGGGAGGGGATGTTCGTGGACGGCGCGAGCGTCACGATCACGCCGGTGCCGATCACGGGCTGGGAGTTTGACGCCTGGAGCGTCTCGGTGCCGGCTGCAAAGGTGCACGACAACCCGCTGACACTGCCCATGACCCAGGACAGGAGGATCGACACGCACTTCAAGCGCGAGCGCGAGACGCTCACGATCGCGTGGGCGGGCGCCGGGACCGTGCTCGTGAACGGGACGCCGCAGACGCTGCCTTACACGGGCACCTTCCTCTACGGTGAGACGGTCACCGTGGACCCGGTGGCGAACTCCGGCTACGCCTTCCAGGTCTGGACGGGGAATGTGCCCGCGAGCGACAAGTATGACGACCCGATCCATCTGGTCATGAGCCAGGATCGGGCAATCGCCCCGCACTTCATGGCGATCAAGCACACGCTGAGCATAGGCTGGGCAGGCGCGGGCACCGTGAACGTAGACGGGAACCTGCAAACACTGCCCTACAGCGGCGAGTTCAACGAGGGCACGTTCGTGACGGTCTTCCCCGTGCCGAACACGGGCTGGGACTTCCAGCGCTGGAGCGGTGTCCCGGATGAGGCGAAGACCAACAACCCGCTGATCGTCACCATGAACGCCGACATGTCGTTCACGCCGCACTTCAAGCGCGAGCCCCGGACACTCACGATCGAGCACGCAGGCGCGGGGAGCGTGCTCGTCAACGGGACGCCCCAGTCGCTGCCCTACTCAGACACATTCCTCTACGGTGAGACGGTCACCGTGGACCCGGTGGCGAACTCGGGTTACGCGTTCCAGGTCTGGACGGGGAATGTGCCCGCGAGCGACAAGTATGACGACCCGATCGACCTTGTGATGAACCAGAACCGCACGATCGATCCGCACTTCATCTCGACGAAGAGCGCGGGGGCAGCACAGGTGGCGCTGATGGGCGTCACGGCGCATCCGGCGGGGGCGGGCGTGGAGGTCTGCTTCACGCTCTCGGCGCCCGCGTCGGTGAGCGCGGAAGTGCTGAACATCGCCGGCCGGCCGATCAAGCGCATCATCACCGACCGGCTCTGCGACGCGGGCGTGCAGTCACTGGCGTGGAACGGTCGCTCGGAGTTCGGG
This sequence comes from Candidatus Zipacnadia bacterium, assembly GCA_029821635.1. Lineage (GTDB taxonomy): Bacteria > Armatimonadota > Zipacnadia > Zipacnadales > UBA5352 > UBA5352. The sequence goes on along the minus strand of JALGSW010000059.1, from coordinate 22,451 downwards.
ACGCGGGTGCCGCGCGGGGTCTACATGGTGCGCGTGACGGCCTGCACCGCCGACGGTGGCCGCGTGCAGCGGCTCGCGACGGTGCAGATGCGGTAGGCGCGGGCGAACAACCGGCAACTCGCGGCTCAGGGCGCCTGCAGGTCCACCGGGGCGGCGAAGGTGACCGTCAGATCGAGGTGGAAGCGATCATCGAGAGTCATCTCGCGCCCCGGGTCCTGCATGATTGCCGGGAAGCGCACTTCGAAGATCGGGTGCTCCCACTGGCGGAGGTCCTGGACGACCACGTCGGCGGCGGCCCGCAGTTCCATCGCGACTGCGTCCTCAGTGCCTGCCGCCGCCTCCACGCGCGCGCCCTGGCCCCCCCAGATCTGATGGCGGCCCACCTCCGGCTGCTCCTCCGGCAGACCGGCGATCTTCGCCTCGGCGTGCGGGCTTGAGACCATGATCTCCTTGCCCGCGTAGACGCCCACGGGCAGGTTCACGGAGACCTGCAGGCCGCTCAGGAGCATCGCCGCGGCCACCGTGACTTCGTACTCAACCCGCAGGCCCTGCGGCAGCTCGGTCACGGTCTCCTCGTAGTTGAGCGCGCCACCCTCGGTGGCCGGGATCGGCAGGGAGCCGGTGAAGCGCAGCCCGCCTTGCCCGGGAAGCGTGCTCACCTGCGCGGTCGCGCTGCTCTGCGGCGCGTGCTGCCAGCCGGGCCCGTGGGCGCTGAGCTCGATGGTGGCCAGCTCGACGCCGTCGCGACTGACGTGGATCAGGCCCGAGGCGTCGGCCTTCGCGACGAGTGTCCCCTGCGCCCACGACGTGCTCGCTGCTACCAGCACCGCGAGTACGATCGCGGCGATCATTCGTGTCCGCGTTGTGCTCATGGTGTCGCCTTCCTTGCTGACGGGTCAGACCTCGAGTTGCGTATGAGTCTGCGCGCCGGACGCATCGTTCCCTGTGCGGGCGGGGGCGCCCGCACCACAGGAACGGTGTTGCCTTCAGCGCCGCACGATCTCGAACGCAATCGCGGGCAGTACGCCAAGCGAGACGCGGTTCCTGCGCACATCCGCGCCGGCGCCCGCGGCGTCGTCCGCCGGTTCGACGAAGGCTTCGACGATCGCGTTGGCCGAGTCGCCGGGCAGCGCGATGTTCGCGTCGGCCTTGAGCGTGAGGGTCACGCCGGTCGGCGTCACTGCCGCATCGGCCAGCGTGACACCCCGCGGGCGGTTGCTCATGCGGAATATGATCGAATTCAGCGGCGTCGCCGCGCGGTCGGCCAGCGTTTGCGGCGCCTCGACGCGCACCTGGGCGGTGTGCCCGAGGGGGATGCGCACCGGCGCCGTGTCGGCCAGCGCCACGCCCGGCAGGATCGGCCGCCAGACGGCCGGCACGGGGCGCGTGCCGGTGACCGCGACGAGCAGTTCCTGCTGCGGGACCACTTGCCACCAGAGGAACGCCTGCATCATGTCCTCGGCGGGCACCACCGGCCGCGTGACCTCAACGCCGCCGATCTGCGCGCGGCCCTCCAGTCGCACCGGCACGATCTGCCGGGGCGCGCCCTTCGGAGCGGTAAGCGTGGTCTCGGCCGAGTCGGCGTCGGCGGCGACGCGCACCGGGGTCAGCGTGAAGCCCTCGGGCGCCTCCGCGAGCGCGACGTCGATCTCACCCGCGAAACCGTCTCTGCGCATCGCGTATATCTTGACCTTTGCCGAGCGCCCGCCCGACACGCTGAGGCTCGCGGGCGTCACGCGCAGGACGAAGTCGGGCTGCGCGGGGCCGATGCGCAGGCGGTAGGCGTGGGCGTCGCCGCCGGCTACCTGCGTGTCCGACAGCGCGAGGCGGTAGGTACCGTCCTGCGGCAGTTCCACGCGCAGATACGCGTCCGCGTGGTGGGTCATCAGGCCCATCGTCTCGTCCTTGTGATCGTCATTCGCGGCGACCTCGGCGCCATCTGGGCCCACCAGTCGCAGGGCCGAGTCGAGCGGTGATCCGAGCCGCCGCGCGCGCACCTCCGCCACGATCTCCTGGCCCGCGCGGCCCTCGAAGCTGAACTCATCCACGTCGCCGGGGCGCTCGATGCGGCCGTTGACGATGATCGGCGGCGTGACGGCCTGAGGCCCGTCGCCCGCCTCGGCCTCGGCGGTCTCGGGCAGCGCGTCCACGGCGTAGCGGGCCTCGCTTGCCAGCACGTTCGCACCGACCGTGGCGAGGCGGATCGCGTCGCCGCCGGGGCTCGTGTCGAGCTGCAGCGTGTCCGCGGGAAGGTTCCAGCCGGAGATCGCGGCGGTCGCGGGCGTGCCCTCACGCGCGCCGAGCGGGAAGATCTGCGTGATGAAGGGCAGCTCGCCGACCGCGATGCGGTAGACGAAGTCCTCGCGGCCGCGGTAGATCGCGTCGCGGACCTGCAGCGCGTAGATGCCGTCGGCCGGGACCTCGTAGCCCAGCACCGGGTCGGGATCGAAGCGGAAGTCATCGTTGAAGGCGACCTCGCGGCCAATCGGGTCGAAGAGCGCGACGGTGGCCTGGAACCAGCCGGGCACGGCGTCGGCGAGGTAGGGGAGCAGCCGGCGAGCCTGCACGCGGACGACGAGCTGCTGGCCCGCCTGCGCGCGGAAGCGGAAGCGGTCCACGTCGCCCGGCATGATCTGGCCGTTGAGCAGCACCGGCAGGTCGAGCGCGGGGGTAGTGGCGTCGTCGTAGCCGGCGGCGTTCTCCTCGCGGGCCTCGGGGAGCGTGCCAACCTGGAAGCGCATCGGGCTGCTCAGGCCCGTGGGCGTGGCGAGGCGCAGTTCGCGGTCGCCGGGCGGGGCGTCGGGGTCGATCGTGACCTCGAACACCACGCCCTCGGCGATCTGCGCGTTGGGCTGCTTCTTCGGGTCGAAGAGCCGCATCCAGAGCCGCTGGAGTTCGCCGGGGCTCTTCCCATCGAGGTCGCGCAGCCACCGGTGGTCGGGAAAGTCGTACTTGTCGGAGGTCTGCGTCGCGGCGGCGTCCATCACCCGCGAGACCCATTGGCGCTTCACGAGGTCGCGCAGGAAGGTTTGCGTCGCGCGCAGCTCCATGTTGCCGAGTGCCGGGACGTATTCGACCACTTCGGCTCGGACGCCGGCGCCGGTGATGCACACGTCGTCCGTGCCGCGCAGCCCCTGACCGCCCGCCTCGACGAGGAAGGTCGTGCCCTGGCGCCCGCCGGCGGGGTAGACGTAGCCGATTAGCGGCGCCTGCGCCCACGCGCCCGTCAGCGAGGCGGCGAACGCGATCGCGAGGCAACTTAGGCGTAGCTTCATCTTAGAGCCCCTTACATGATCTCTCGCAGGCGGCCGACGGAGTCGGCCGGCTGATCGTCCGTTGACATCACGCGCAGGTCCTGGCCGCGCGGGTTGGGCATCGGCCCCTCGGGGTCGATGCCGAGCAGTTCACAGATGCTGCCGAGCACGTCGATCGGGTAGACCGGGCGCTCGGCGACGTGTTCGCCGGTAGCGTCCGAGGCGCCGACGACCTGTCCGCCCTTGAAGCCGCCGCCGGCGAGGACTGCGCTGAAGCACTGGCCGAAGTGATGGCGGCCACCGTTCCACGGCGCCTCCCACGCGACTCGCGGGGTGCGGCCGAACTCGCCGCTCCACCACACGATCGTGCTATCGAGCAGCCCGTGATCGCTCAGGTCCTGAAGCAGCATGGCCATCGCCGTGTCCATCTGCGGCAGCTTCCAGCGCATCGTCTCGAAGTGCTGCTTGTGCGTATCCCAGCCGCCGTAGTTGATCGTGACCCACGGCACCCCGGCCTCGACCAGCCGGCGCGCCATCAGGCAGGACTGGCCGAAGGTGTTGCGGCCGTAGGCCTGGCGGACCTCGGTATCCTCAGTGGAAAGATCGAAGAGCTTGCCCGCATCGCCGAGGATCATGTCGTAGGCCTTTGCCTCGGTAGTATCGAGCTTCGCCGCCTGCGGGTGGTCGGGCAGGTCCTGCTTGAGCGCGTCGAGCGAGTGGAGCAGCTCGCGGCGGGCGGCCTGGCGCTCGTCGGTGATGTTGCCCGCGACGACGCCCTCGACCACGAAGCGCGAAGCGTTGGGGTCGCCGCCGGTGGCGAAGGGCTTGTAGCGCGGCCCCAGGAAGCCGGCCTCATCGAAGCGTCCCTGGGGCTGCGTGAGCACGATGTAGGGCGGTACGAGGCCCCTGTAGCCGCCATCGTAGCCGAAGAACTTCGAGGCGAGCGCTCCCAGCGCCGGGTAGACGAGCCGGCCACCGGGCCGGCGGCCGGTCTGCGTGATGTACGCGGCGGTCTCGTGCCCGTTGATCCCGTGGGTCATGCTGCGGATGATCGAGTACTTGTCGGCCTGCTGTGCGAGCTGGGGCAGCATCTGCCCCAGCTCGATGCCGGGCACGTTCGTCTGGGTTACGCTGTTGAGCGGGCCGCAGTAGTCGTAGCCCGCGTTGGGCTTGGGGTCAAATGTGTCGGTGTGCGGCGGCCCGCCCCACAGCCAGATCTGAATGACGGCCTTCGCGCGGGCCTGTGGGGCCCCCACCTGTGCCGCCGCTGCCTGCGCGAACGCCGGGATGCGACCCGCGAAGGTCAGCCCGGTAGCGCCCAGGAGCATGACCTTGAGTGCGTCGCGTCGGCTCATCAGGTCGAAAGGTCGTTCTTCGTCGCCCATCGCGTCCACTCCCTCGTGCTCCCCTCCGTTCTCCCCCTCGCCGGGACGGAGAGGGGGTCGGGGGGTGAGGTCAATTCTCAATGCCTATACAGGAACTCCATGCTGTTGACGAGCGCCCACGCCAGGTCGATCTGCGCGTTCTGCGAGCCGATCCCCGGTATCTGCCGGTACGCCACCGCGGTCGTGAGCTCATTGGGCGTGGGCTCGCGCGAGAGCAGCGTCAGGTACACGCCGCGGACCAGCTCGTCCTGGTCGGAGCCCGCGGCGATCGCGATCCGCCGCAGGAGGATGCTGTTCGCGATCCGCCGGTAGATGTCCGTTGAGTTGAGCAGATAGAGCCGCTGCGCGTCCGAGGGCTCGTTGTTGCGCTCGGCCTCCATGCCGCTGTCGCGCGGCGGGCGGCCGAACATCTGCAGGAAGTTGCTCGTGATGCTGCCGTCCGATAGCGCGATCGTTCGCTGCTCCCCGGGGACCCACGTGAAAGGCTCGGGGATCGGGCTCGTGTAGGTCTCGCCGGTGCCGCCGATCCAGTCGAATGCGTCGATCAGCACCTCGGCGTCGAGCCGGCGCACCGGGTAGCAGGCGAAGAGCTCCACCGCCTGCGGGTCATCGCTGCGCGCGATCGGGGACTGCTGGTACGTGCGCGAGTTGAGGATCAGGCGGAAGAGCGCGCGCAGGTCCCAGTCGGCGGCCACCAGCTCGCCCTCGAGGTAGCTGAGCAGCTCGGGGTTGACCGGCGGGTTGTCCGCACGGATGTCGTCGGGCTCGTGGATGATCCCCCGTCCCATCAGCCACGACCAGACGCGGTTGGCGGCGGCCTGTGCGAACCAGGGATTGTCGGTGGTGATGAGCCAGTCGGCGAAGACCACGCGCGGGTCCTGGCCCGGCTCGATGCGCACCGCGGTCCCGTCTGGGAAGAGCGCGTCGATCGCCTCGTCGCCGGTCAGGTCGGGATAGACGATCTCTTCCTTCCACTCGTCCGTGCCCTTGTAGGCCACGCGCGAGAAGAAGGCGGCCATGCCGTCGCGTCGATCCTGAGGCCAAGCGGCCGTGCGAGCGCCCATGAAGGTCAGCGCCGCCGCCTCGGCCAGCCCCGACGGCTCCCGGCTCTGGGCCGCCCGGTAGAAGTTCACGGGCGCCACGCGGAAATTGCTGCCGCTTGAAGTGAGCAGCTCGCGGGCGAACTCGTCGTAGGGGCGATTCTCCCGGACCTGCTCGTAGACCCAGCGGTGGTAGGCCTGCACGGCGTTGGGCCAGAGGTTGATCGGGAACTCAGCCTTGACGCGCAGCAGGTCGCACCACTTCAACGCCCAGTAGTCCGCGAACTCGTCGCGCTGCAGGAGCTCGTCGATGAGTCTGGCGCGCTTGTCGGGGCGCTCGTCCTGCAGGAACTGCTCGACTTCAGAGGACTCGGGCAGTGTGCCGATAGTATCGATGAAGGCGCGCCGGATGAAGACCGCGTCCGAGCACGGGTTCGCGGGCTCGATGCCCCTCTGCTGCAGCAGCGCGAACACGCGTGTATCGACGCCATTCTCAGGCGCCGACCAACTCTCGCTCTCGAACGGACTCACCGGCTGCGACCAGGCGGCCTGTGTGCCGAGGGCCGCCACGAGGACTCCCATTGCCAGCAGGGACGGTCTCATGACGCGCAGCACTCCCACACAAATACATGACTGCCGCGGCCCGCGCACGGGCCGCGGCCGGGGAACGGCGTATCTCCCGACGATTCCGGTGGGGCGAGTGTGCCCCACGCGAAGGACCCCCAATTGATAGAACACCGCTTTCCTGCAACCGTTCCACGCGAGACACGCGACGCCCTTCCGGCGTGTGCGGGGAACGGGCGGACCGCTATCGCGAATCAGGGAGCGGTGGCACCGGCCTGGCCGGCGCGTTGAGCGCCTGACCACGCCGCAGAGGCGCAGAACGCGACGGAGACGCCGCCCAGACGGTCCGCGCGAAATTTCTACAAGATTGGTGAACTTACTGGGAGCCGCGAGCGTTGGTGACTGTGGGCCGACTCCGGCCCCCGATATCAAATGAGATATACATGGCTTGTCGCGACAATCTTTGCGCTGCAAACGGTGCTGCTAGGCGCGGCGCCGCCCTGTGACTGCGTCGCCGAGACGCAGGCCCCCGCAGTTGAGGACTGCTGCGAGGACGCGGGCGCGCCGTGCTGCTGCACGGTGAGTGCGCAGCACGACGAGCCATCGCGGACCGCGACCGTAACCGCCGCGCCGAGCGTGCAGCTTATAGCCACGCCCACCGGCACGGTTCGACCCCTGGTCGCCGACTCGCGACCGACGTATCTCAAGCTGACCGCTGAGGCTCACCCCACGAGCCTGTGGTCGGCGTTCGTACGCGCCGAGCGCGCACCCCCCCTGTCGTAGCTTCCCACCTGCGTACTACGTCTGTCGACTGACGCATTCACAACCAGGACCGTACGCGCATCATGCGCGTCCATCCGACAACTGAGGTGCTTGAGCATGTCCGGGAGCGTTCGTGCGGTATACGCCGCCGCCCTTGGGATCGCCACCATCGTGCTTGTATGTGCCGCTCCGGCGAGTGCGGAGCTTGAGGTGACCGCACTGCAGGTACTGCCACGCATTGACCTGCGCGCGACCGGCGGGGATCCCGCGGCCGAGAGGCTGCGCGTCCAGCAGGCCGAGGTCAGCGTCGTTGCGTCGATCAGCGATGGTCAGCGCGAGCTGGTGACGCTGAACCTGCAGCACAACTTCGAGACGCCCATGACCGGGCGCGCGAAGCAGATGCACTTCAGCAACCTCTACGGGGTGTTCAACCTCGGAGCGGGGCAGCCGGCGCTGAAGGCGGGGCAGTTCATCGTCCCGTTCGGCACGCTGGCCGAGTATGACACGCACGGCATCCCGCTGCAGACGCCGTACGCGCGGACGCTCGGCATCCGACTCGATCGCGGCGTGGAGCTTGAGGGAGCCGCGGGCGAGTGGGACTGGTGGACTTCGCTGACCACCGGAGACGGCCGCGAGCGCCACGACGGCGGCTGGGCGGCGACCGCGCGTGCCGCACGTGACTACGAGGTCGGGCAGGACATCGTGCGCGTGGGGGCGTCGGCGCTGGTGGGCGAGCAGATGCCCGTCTTCCCCACGAACGCGATGGCGCTGCCGATGGGCATGGACGACCGCGTGGCGCACAGGGACAAGTGGCGCGTGGCGCTGGATCTCGACTGGCTGCGGGGCATCGACAACATCCGCGGGGAATTCGTCGCCGGAGAGGATGACGGGGAGTTCGTAAACGGACAGTGGCTCTACTACGAGCACCCGTTCTCGTATGACTCAGTGCTCTCCTTCCAGGGAGACCGCTGGAGCCAGCCGGACGGCACCAGCTACGGACTTGGCGCACAGTATCACTACCGCCTCGACGACTGGAGCGGGATGCGCTTCGCCGCTGAGAAGCGATGGGCGGACCGCAAAGGCATGCCGGACATGGACTCAGAGCTGTTCACCATCCAGTACTACCGAGACTGGGCCTGGGCGCCCGGATTCTGAGGAGGACGCATGATGAAGCTCACATTCGCCGCACTGAAGAGGAGCCGCACCCTGACCGTACTGGCACTGCTCGCAGCGCTGGGACTCGCCGCCGGAGAGGCATTCGCCTCGCTGTGCGTATGGCGCAATCCCGGCACGGACATCCAGGAGATCTTCGGCGGGGGGACCTACCGCACCGTGGTCGTGAACGTGGGCGGCCAGAAGGCCGCGATCGAGCAGGCCATCGGCACGTCGCTCGATTCCGATGAGACGCAGCTCAAGTTCTGGCCGGTCATCCAGAACGGCCGGCGTATCGGCACGGTCGCCTCGCACCTTGGCAAGGGCGACTACGGCGCGATCGAGGTCGTTGTGGCGATCGTGGACCCGCCTGACGGGCCCGCGAAGATCAAGGAAGTCCGCATCCAGCGCGACCGCGAGCGCTATCGACAGCAACTCCGCAGCGACACGTTCCTGAACCAGTTCAAGGGCAAGCAGGCCGGGAGCTCGCTGACGGTCGGCGATGACATCCAGGCCGCTCACCCGGACGCGGTACGTTCCAGCCGGGTCGTCGCGCTGTCGGTGAAGAAGCTGCTGGTCGCCTACGACAAGCTGGGTGTCGCGAGCAAGTGACGCGCATCATGAGAGATGAGATCAGGAGGAGAGCATCCATGAAGCCGAAGACGATCATTGTTCCGCTGGTGGCAATCGCGTTGATCGCCGGACTGAGCTGGTACCTGGTGCGGCCGCAGCAGGAGGCCTACGGGAGTGGATCGCCCGCGGGGGCGGACCAGGCGGTGGTGAAGATCGGCGACCTGTCCGTGGACCAGGTAGGGCAGACGGTCGCCATCGAGGGCACGATCAAGCAGGAGTGCCCGCACTCGGGCTGCTGGGCCGTGATCGAAGATGGCAGCGGTCAGATCCGGATCGACACACAGAAGGGCGGCTTCGCCCTGCCGCTGCACCAGGAGGGCTCGCATGTGCGCGTAGTGGGCGAGCTGGAGAAGATCGAGGGCGACGCTCTGCAGATCTCAGCGCAATCGGCCGAGCTGTGAGGAGACACCCATGAGCCTGACACGACTGGCGATCAAGAGTCTGCTGCAACGACCGGCCCGCACGCTGCTGACCATCGCGTCGGTTGCGGCCTCGATGGCGGTGTTGTTCTCGCTGCTGTCGTTCAACAGCGGCTACCAGGAGGGCCTGCAGAATCAGATGCAGCAGATGGGCGTTCATCTGATGGTAGTGCCCATCGGCTGCCCGTATGAGGCCGCCTCGCTTGTGCTTGAGGGCGGCGATATCGAGAACTACCTCGACGAGGGCATTGCCGGGAAGATTGCCGGGATGGAGGGAGTGGCGATCGCCGCTCCCTCCCTCATGCACGCGATTGTGCGGCCCGAGGACGGCCGCACCGACATCTACCTCGGCATCAACGAGAAGCAACTGGAACTGAAGAACTGGTGGCGCCTGAACAACGGTGAGAAGCCCGACGGGCGGCTGCTGGCCGGCGACGACTCGCTGCTGCTTGGGTGGGACGCGGCGCTGATCGAGAAGCGCGAGGAGACCGGCGAGAAGCTCTGGGTGCCGGAGATCGACGCGGAGTTCACCGTCACCGGGATCCTCGAGCCCACCGGCACGCAGGATGATGGCTTCTTCTACGTGCCGCTGCACACCGCGCAGGAGCGCTTCGGGCTCGACGGGCAGATCACGGCCGTGCAGGTGCGTCTGACCGATCCGTCGCTGGCCGCCGACGTCGGCGACGAGCTCGAGAAGATGTTCCCCGGCGCGGAGATCATCCGCATGGAGGAGCTGCTGGGCTCGATGAGCGCGCTGATGGACTCGGCGCGCGCGCTGATCTTCGCGATCGTCGCGGTAGTCGTCGCCATCAGCGCCGTGGGCGTGCTCAACACGATGCTCATGAGCGTCTTCGAGCGCACGCGCGAGCTTGGCGTGCTGCGCGCGACCGGCGCGGGCAAGCTGCATATCTTCAGTCTCGTCTGGACGGAGACGCTGGCGCTGACGGCGCTCGGGGGCTTGACGGGGCTGGCGCTCGCGGCTGTGGCGGCGAGGGGCGTCGAGGTGGTCATCAAGCGCTTCGTGCCGATGGCGCCGCAGGAGGCGATGACGCACTTTGACCCGCGCTCGGCACTGATCTGCGTGCTGGCGATCCTGGGCGTGGGCCTCGTTGCGGGCATCTACCCGTCCCTGCGGGCCGCGAACATCCGCACCATAGAGGCGCTTCGTTCGGAGTAGGAGGAGCTGGAGATGAGCTGGATAGCGATCGCACTCAAGAACATATTGCGCCGACCGATCCGGTCGATCCTGACCGTGGCGGGCGTGGCAATCGCGGTGGCGATGCTCTTCAATCTGCTGGAGTTCCAGCGCGGGTACGAGAAGGGCCTGCGCAGCGAGCTGTCAGACCTGGGCGCGCACATCATGATCGTGCCGCGTGGCTGCCCGTACGAGGCCGCGACCATCGTCCTGCATGGCGGCAAGTGGCCGCGCTACATGGAGGAAGACTGGTACAGCGTCGTGCGGGGCACCGACGGGATCGAGTCAAGCACCGGCATCATCATGGATGCGATCATCCGCGATGGCGGCCGCGAGAACCTGATCTACATGGGGATCGACGACGACTACCCGGAGTTGCGTCCGAGCTGGAAGTATGAGCGCGGCGGGTGGTTCGACGAGCCGGCCAGCGCGATCCTGGGCGCGAGCGTTGCGCGCTCGATGGGCGTGAGCGCCGGGGACACGATCACGATCCACGACGAGCCGCGCGTTCCGGCGACGCAGATGAAGGTCGCAGGCGTACTTGAGCGCACGAACTCGCAGGACGACGGCCTGATCTTCCTCCCGCAGCACACGCTGCAGAAGGTCTTCGGGCTGGAGGGCAAGCTCGTGGTGATCCTCGTGAAGCTCAGCGACGTCTCGCGCACCGACGAGGTCGTCTCCTCGCTGCGCCAGGCGTCGATGGAAGCCGACGCGGGCATGAACGTCTTCCCGCTGTCGGAGCTGCTCAACACGCTCACCTCGCTGCTGTCATCGACACGCGTGTTCGTGCTCGCGATCGTGGTGGTGGCCTTCGTGATCGGCGGCGTAGGGGTGCTGACCACGATCCTCATGGCCGTCTTCGAGCGCACCCGCGAGATCGGCATGATGAAGGCGATGGGCGCGGCGCGGGTGGACGTCTTCCGCCTCGTGTGGCTGGAGACGCTCTTCACCACGATCGGCGGCGGGCTGGCGGGGGTCCTGCTGGCGCTTCTGTCCGGCCGGGGCGTGGTGGCGCTGCTGCGCCTGGTGCTGCCGCACACGCCCGCGGACTTCGCGATGGGCATGTCCGGCTCGACCTTCGGGATCTGCATCGGCGTCTCGGTGGTCCTCGGCGTCATAGCCGGGACGTGGCCGGCGTGGCGCGCCGCGTCAATCTCACCGATCACCGCGATTAGAGGTGGTTCGTCGTGAAGCAGAACGGACAGATCGTCTACGCGCAGAACCTGGCGAAGAGCTACGCTGTCGGCAAGCGGGAGATCGAGGCGCTGCGTGGCATCGACTTCACGATCAGCCCCGGCGAGTTCGTAGTGCTGCTCGGGCCGTCTGGAGCGGGCAAGACCACGACGCTGAACCTGGTGGGCGGCCTTGATCGGCCGACCTCAGGAGCGCTGTCCGTGGCGGGGCAGATGGTGGCGGAGGGCGAGCTGCACGCGACCGAGCGGAGCCTCGACGCCCTGCGGCGCGAGCAGGTGGGCTTCGTGTTCTCGGAGTTCCACCTGCTGCCGACGCTCACTGCGGTGGAGAACGTGCAGGTGCCGCTGGTCTGGGTGGACGAGAGCGGCCGCGACCGCGCGGAGGCGCTGCTGTGCCGCGTGGGGCTGGGCCATCGGCTCACCCACCGGCCGGATGAGTTGTCCGGCGGCGAGATGCAGCGCGTGGCCCTCGCGCGGGCGCTCATCAACGAGCCCGCGCTGTTGCTGGCCGATGAGCCGACGGCGAACCTCGACACGAGCACACGCGACGAGATCTTCGAGCTGCTCCGAGAGCTGAGTAACGAGGGGCTCGCGATCCTGTTCGCGACGCACGATCATGAGCTGGCCGAGCGCGGCGACACGGTGTTGCGCCTGAGCGATGGAGTGATTCTCGATGGTTGATACGAGCACACCGGCGGTGGAAGTGCGCAACCTCTGGCGCTCATACAAACGTGGCAGCGAGACGGTGCACGCACTCGCGGGGCTGGACCTCGTGGTGCAGCCCGGGGAGATGGTCGGGATCGTCGGCCGCTCAGGCTCGGGGAAGACCACGCTGCTCAATCAGATCGGCTGCCTCGACCGGCCCACCTCGGGCAGCGTGCTGATCGCCGGCACGGACGTGACCGGCCTGCCCGAGCACGAGCTGGTGGCCTTCCGGCGCGATCACATCGGCTTCATCTTCCAGCTCTTCTATCTGCTGCCGACACTGAGCGTGGCAGAGAACGTGGGCATGCCGATGCTCTTCGCGCATGCGTACGATCGCGCCCGCGTTCGGGAGATCTGCGAGCGCGTGGGGCTGGCGGGCCGCATGTCCGCGCTCCCCGCGAGCCTCGACGGCGGCGACATGCAGCGTGTCGCGATCGCGCGGGCGCTGGTGAACGACCCGGCGCTGCTGCTGGCCGACGAGCCCACCGGGCGGCTGGAGCGGCAGGCGCGTGACGAGGTCCTCGACCTGTTCGACGATCTGCGCGCCGACGGCTTGGCGATCGTCATGGCCACGCACGACCTCGAGCAGGCCGACCGCTGCGACCGCGTCATTGAGCTGCGTGACGGCCGGAGGCTGGGCGAGGCGGGCGTCGACTCGGCGCCCGCGGCGCACTGCGTCGCGGCAGCGGCCCGGTAGCCGATTGCACTGGCCGCGCCGGCGTGCACTGCGTACCAATCTCCTACAGCGCAAGTGTACATTGCAATACGCGACAGCCGCGCTGCGGTAGAATAGCAGTGACGGTCGAGCTTGATCACTGGTAGCGGAGGATGGGCGATGAGATACACTGAGGTGGCGATCAACGACGCGTCGCAACTGCTCTTCGGCACGGCGCCCAAGCCGTTGGAGTTGCCGGGCGGCCTGACCATTGGCGGCGGACGGGTGTACCCGGAGCTGAACTTCACGCTTCCGGCGATGTCCATCACCGAGGAGACCTGGCCGAAGGTCCTCGGCATCTACCGCGAGACGGCTTCGGATGCGCTGGCGCGCGCCGAGCGGCTGCACAGCGGCGGCGTGGTGTTGGAGTTCGAGTCGCTCCCGGACATGACGAGGCGCCCGGAATGGGCGATCGAGATCTGCGCGGTCCTGCTCGAGGAGATCGAGGCGGCGCGCGACCGCGGGCTGGTCGCAGCGCTGCGCGTGACCCCGAACGACAACCGCGAGATGAAGCGCCCGCCGCGGATGCGCTCGGGCGAGCTGCTCGACGCGACGCTCGCGACCTTCGACGGCTGCGCCGAGCTTGGCGCGGAATTGCTCAGCATCGAGTCAACGGGCGGCAAGGAGCTGCACGACTCGGCGCTGATGATGGCCGATCTGCCGCAGGTGCTCTTCGCACTCGGGGTGCTCGGCGTGCGCGACATGGAGTTCCTCTGGGCGAAGATCGTGGCGATCGCTGAGAAGCATGGAGTGGTCGCGGCGGGCGACACAGCCTGCGGCTTCGCGAACACCGCGATGGTGCTTGCGGAGCAGAACATGATCCCGCGGGTGTTCGCGGCGGTGGTGCGGGCGGTCTCGGCGGTGCGCTCGCTGGTGGCGTACGAAGTCGGGGCGCTCGGGCCAGGCAAGGACTGCGGCTATGAGAACCCGATCCTGAAGGCGATCACCGGGCTGCCGATGTCGATGGAGGGCAAGAGCGCGGCGTGCGCGCACTCCAGCCCGCTGGGCAACGTGGCGGCCGCGACCTGCGATCTGTGGAGCAACGAGTCGGTGCAGCACCTGCGGCTGCTCGGCGGCTGGGCCCCGAGCTGCTTCCTCGAGGTGCTGGAGTATGACACCCGGCTGATGAACGTGGCGCTCGCGGACGGGCCCGAGGCGGCGCTGCAACTGCGCGACTGGCTCGTAGCCTCCGACGCGGCGCTCGACCCGCAGGCATACATCCTCGCTCCGGAGAGCGTGCTCACGATCGCGCGCGCGATCGTCGGCGAGCGGACGCACTACGACTCGGCGCGAGCGGCGGCCGGGGCGGCTCTGACTCTGCTCGAAGAGGGCGGCGCACAGGGGCTGGTCGCGGTATCCGAGCGCGAAGCTCCGTGGCTGGAGATGATGCGCGTACAGCTTGATGAGCTGCCTGACGATGAGGATGAGTTCATCGAGCAGCAGATGGCGCGCGCCGACGCCGGCGCGTGGCGGCCCGAGGAGTACGACCTGTAGCGAGCGGACACGCATGGACACCCGTCAGTTACCGCTTCGGACGCCCCGCCAGGTGCGTCCGAAGCGGTACTCCCCGCTAACCGTTGACGCGCTCCCGCAGAACCCTCCTGATCACCGCCCGAGGAGGTGCGCCGCCCCCGAGCGGGCGAAATGCCTCACATCATGAGAGCCTGCCATCGAGCCGTGCTGCTGACGCTGTGCCTGCTCGCCGCACCGGTGGCTCTCGCTCAGGCAGAGCCGCCCCCGACGCTGGACACGTACATCTCCACCGGTGACCATCACTGGATGGCCTCCTCGCTGCCGGTGGACTCGCCCGCCTCGATCGCCGCCTCGTTCGACATGCTCAAGGCCATCGGCGTCCGCCGGATCTACTGGCGAGGCCTGCAGGAAGCTGTCATGCAGTCCACTGCACACGTGCGCGAGGACAACTTCCGCTACGCGACCTGGATGGAGTGGTCGCGGCACCTCGTCGAGGACCTGGACGTCGAGCGGCTCGCCGTCGAGGCCGCGCACGAGCGCGGGATGGAGCTGTGGGGCGTGGGCACGCTCGGCGACTGGGGCTGCACCGCGGACACGCCCGGCTACGGCGACTACCCGTGGTTCTGGGAGTCGACGCTGCGGATCGAGCACCCCGAGTGGGTGCCGGTGGACAAGTACGGCTACCGGAAGCAGGGCGGGCCGATCGAGCTGGCCTACCCGGAGGCGCGGGAGGCGCTGGTGGACCTGCACGCGGGGCTCGCCGGGCACGCGGGCTATGACGGCGTGCTCTTCATCACCTACGTCGAGAACTTCTCGATGCGCTTCCGGGATGAGTTTGCTTTCAACGAGCCGATCGTCACCGACTTCAGGCGCAAACACGGGATCGATCCGCGAATCGACCCCTTCACGAAGAACGCCTGCCGCATCGATTTCTACCGGCACCGCGGGACCTACCTGACCGAGTACCTCCGCGAGCTGAAGTCGGCGCTGCCGGCGGGCACAGGCCTCGGGATGTTCGTCAACCCGCGCGATCCGCGCTTCCCGCAGGTCTGGTCCACGCTACGCCAGGACTTCCACACCCTCGGCGAGATCTACTTCGACCTTGAGGGCTGGGTGAGCGAGGGGATCGTGGATCAGCTCATCGTCTACGGCGCGTACAACGCGATCGGGCAGCCGAAGTCGATCGCGGACATGCTCTGGCTCACGCGCGAGACCGGCACTGCGGTCGCGTTCAACACCTCATCGCCCACCGCATCGATCTACGAGCCTTTTCACGAGCAGGCCGCGGCGGTCTTCGCGGTCGCGCAGGACAGCCACTACCTCACCCGCAGCGGCTTCCCCGAGCAGGATGCCGGGGTGCTGACCGGCGGGACACCGGTGGAGCAGATGCGCTTCCTCGCGCAGGTGTTCGAGGGGACGTCGGAGGCCGAGGCCGCCGCGATCCTGCCCCTGGTGGCGGACGCGAACCCGCTGGTGAGGCGGATGGCGATCGGGGCGCTGGCGCGGCTGGGCGATCCGGTTGCGCTGCCTGCGATCGAGGGCGCGCTGAGCGACCCGGAGAACTGCGTGCGCGGCATGGCCATGCACGCGCTGGGCACGCTGAACCGGCCGGAGAGCGTCGGGCCGATGCTTGCGGCGCTGGACGAGCATCACGAGCATCCGCTGCACGAGGCCGCGCGCAATGCGCTCGCGCGCATCCGGCCCGTCCCGCGGGAGGAGCTGCGCGCTGCCGCCGGGCATGAGGACGATCTGTTGCGCACGACCGCCCTGCGCGCGCTGCGGCTGATCGGCGTCACGGAGGAGGACGTGCCGCTGCTCGTCGAGCACCTCGACGACCCGCACCGCTACGCGGCCTACTCGGCGGCGGAGGCGCTCGGTTCGCTGTCGCGCTCGCCGGCGGCGGTGCGGGCGCTGATCGAGGCCACGACGCTCGCCGACGCGGCGGTGGCCGACCGCGCCGCGACCTCGCTGGCGGCGATGATCGGCCGCGGAGACGGCGACGCCGACGCCCTGCGGCCGGAGGTGCTGGCGGCGGCGCGGGCGCTGTTCGCGCAGTTCGGCGACGGCTGCGCGCGGGCCGACGTCGAGTGGGGCTACCGGCCCGCGGGAGAGCTGCTCCTCGCGCTCGGCGATGAGGGCGAGGCGGCGTTGCGTGAGTTCATGGATCAGAGTACAGACCGGCGGCTGGCGGAGTTGGCGTGGCGGACGCTGTACTTCCGGGAGAAGGCCGGCGCGAACGAGTTCCGGTTCATCTCGGAGGAGGAGAGCGACCGCGCGTTCCAGGTGCGCCCGGCGTGGCTCCCACGGCTGCGCACCGAGCGCTTCGCGGAGGGTTTCGACGACGCAGGGCGCTACCCGCTCGACCTCGCCGGTATGGCGGGCGACGCGATGCGCCCGTACGGGCGCTGGGGCGCCTTCGGGCCCGGAGGCGCGGTGATCGACGCGCAGGTGGCGCACAGCGGGCCGCAGTCGGTGCGCTTCACGCCTGGCGGGCGCACGCTCGTGGGTGCGACGCTGCGCGACGTCGCCGACGGCCGCGACTGGGAGGCCGAGCTGTGGCTGCGGCGCGACGAGGGCGCCGGGCTGTTGCTCGCGCTGAAGGGCCGCACGCCCTCGGTCGCTTCGGAGGCCGAGCTGACCGTGGCGGAGGACGGCTCGGTGCTCCTGCGTGCGATGCCCTCCGAGGAGTGGCTCGACAGCGGGCTGCGGGTGGAGGCCGGCACGTGGACGCGCCTGCGGCTGATCGGCAGGCGGGCGTCGGGCGACTGCTACGTGACCGTGACGCCCGAGGGCGGCGAGGAGCGCGAGAGCGACGTCCACGCGCCGCTGGACGTGCGTACCGACCTCTACGTGATCGCGCTGACCGCGTCGGGCACGGGCGCGCTGCACGTGGACGACGTGGCGCTGGTCGAGCGACTCTAACTTCGAGCATGACGTCATCGTGGAGTGAGGCCGATGTCACGCACGCAACCTATCACAACACTGCTGCTGGCGGTCGCCGGGGCGCTGCTGCTCCCGGCGGGCGCGGGCGCGGTCGAGCATCCGGTGATGCCCGTGGCTGAGAAGGCTGAGAACCTGGAGAGGCTCCGCGCGCGCGTCGCGCCACTGCTGGCGATGAGCGAGGAGGAGATGATCGCGCTCGTGCCCGAGCAGTCGGGCATCTACTTCTGCGACTGCCCGAACTGCGAGGCGGGGAAGCAGGAGGGGCAGTTCAGCTTCGGTGGCAACACGCCCTACGTCCCGTGGAGCATCGACGACCCGTACGTGATGCGCTGCAGCTACTGCGGGCAGACCTACCCGAGCGAGGAGTACCCGATGGACGTGCTGGAGGTGCGCAATCCGCTCGGCGAGGTGCAGCGCTACCCCTACTGGGCCGACGAGAACGGCTACGGGCACTTCTTCGGCGCGCGCATCGACTACCACCGGATCCGGTACATGGAGGACGCCGCGAACCGCCTCGCGCGCATGTACGCGATCTCCGGGGAGAGTGAGTTCGCCGGCCGGGCGCTGCTGATCATCCACCGCTTCGCGCAGGTCTTCCCTGGGTACTGCTACCACTTCGACTACCCGTTCCGCGAGAAGGTCATCTACGAGGGCGACGTGGCCCCGGCGGACTTCCGCCCCGGCTTCCGCACGGCGCGCTGGTCGTGGTGGGCGTACATGGACGTGCCGGAGAAGCTGATCGAGGCGTGGGATCAGATCGCGCCCTCGGGCGAGGTTGGGCGGCTCTCCGCCGAGACCGGCACGGACGTCACCGCTGAGATCGAGGGCTTCTTCCACGCGGCCTGCGAGCAGGTCGCAGCGAACCGCGA
Source organism: Candidatus Zipacnadia bacterium (assembly GCA_029821635.1). Lineage (GTDB taxonomy): Bacteria > Armatimonadota > Zipacnadia > Zipacnadales > UBA5352 > UBA5352. Next base: position 4,149 of record JALGSW010000059.1, on the reverse strand, counting down.
CAACCTCAGCAACATGAGCCCCGGGACGTGGGCGGACCTCATCCACGCGGGGCGCGTGCTGGGCGAGCCGGAGTACGTGCACGTCGCGATCGGCCGCGTGGAGCAGCTCATGACGCAGCGCTTCTTCTACGACGGCTCGTGGGAGGAGGGCGCGCCGGCCTACCACTCGCAGGTCGTCGGCGGCCTCAGCCAGGTCTTCGCCGCCGCCGAGGGCTACTCCGACCCCGTGGGCTACGTCCATCCGGAGACAGGCAGGCGGTTCGACGAGCTGAGCATCCCCGATCGCTTCCCGACCGTCGCTCTCGCGCGGGCGTGGCTGAACACGATGCGCCTGCCCAACGGCCGTCAGGTGCCGGTGCATGACACCTGGTCGAAGGGCCGGCGCGCCGCGCGCGAGTCCTCCGAGGCGTTCCTGCTTCCGGCGCTCGGCCATGCCTGCCTCGGGCGCGGGACTGGCGAGGCGCAGCTTCAGGCACACCTCACCTGGTCGCCGGGGCTGGGTCATCGGCACCAGGACGGTCTGAGCCTGCTGCTCTTCGCACACGGGCGCGAGCTGCTGTCAGACCTCGGGTACACGCACACGCGGGCGCGGGCCTGGACGCTGCCGAGCGCGGCGCACAACACGGTCGTCGTGGACTACGAGGACCAAACCGCGGGCGGCAGCACCTACGGGACGCTGCGCTACTTCGACGCGCGCGATCCCGGCTGCCAGGTCGTCTCGGTGGACAACCCGCAGGTCTATCCCGATCGCGTCACGACCTACCGCCGCACGCTTGCGCTGGTGGCGATCGACGAAGCGGAGGCGTATCTGATCGACCGCTTCGAGGTCGCGGGTGGGGAGCAGCACGACTACTTCCTGCACGGCTGCGCCGATGAGCCGCAGGAGCTCGCGATCGAGGCCGGGCCGGCGCTGCAGCCGCTGGCGACGCTGCTGCCCGAGGGCTTCGAGTTCGTGGCGGCGCGCAACGAGGGCGAGTGCGGGAAGATCGCGCAACGCGCGTACGCCTACGGCTACCTCGAGGCACTTCGCTCCGGCACGGCCGCTGAGGCGGGCATGGCGACGCTCAGCTACGCTTCGCCCGACGGCACGGAGCAACTCCGCGCGCACCTGCTGCTGCATGAGGGCGACGAGCTGGTCACGGGCATGAACCCGTCGGTGCGCAACGCCGGGGAGAATGACGCGAACCTCGCCGATCACAACCGGCCCTTTGCGATGGTCCGCGCGACCCAAGGCGCCTCGGATTTCGTGAGCGTCCTCGAGCCACATGCGGGCGAGCCGCCGATCGCCGAGGTCCGCACGCTGGCGATGCCCGGCGCTGCCGCGGCGCTGGAGGTCGTGCTCGACGGCCGCCGCGACCTGGTGCTGCTGGGCGCGATCGGCGTTCGGACGACGTGGCAGGGGCGTGAGCTGACGGCCGATGCCGAGCTGGTGGTGCTGCGCGCGCCCGACGAGGGCGCGGCGGTGGTCACGGTGGCCGGGGGCAGCGTGCGGTGGGGCGATCTGAGCGCCGAGGGTAAGGCTACCGAGCATGCGCTGCTGGAGGCAGACGTGGACTCCGGCACGCTGGTCGTCGAAGGCGAGTTGGCCGCCGAGGCGGGCGATGTGATCATGCTCGACCACGCGGGCGAGCGCGTGTCGCCCTACACGGTGGTCGCCGCCGAGCCGGATGGCGCGAACACGCGGCTGACGCTTGCCGAAGGCCCCGGGGTCACGTGGGACGCGGAGACCTCGACCTCCACGTTTGTGTTCGTGCCACACACGAGCCACCAGGGCGCTCACGTGGTGCACACCGCGCCGGTCGCGCACGTGCGGGAGCAGTAGCCGCGGGCTACGCGTAGCTCGCGCGGATGGACAGTTCGGCGCCGGCGGGCAGGTCGAGGCAGATCGCGCGTTCGCCTGCGACTTGCGTGATCTCGCAGGGAGCGCCGTCCACCTCCACGCGCGCCGCCTCGCCTGCGTCGCAGCGGGGCAGGAGGATCGTGAGGCCGTCGGCGGCCTGCTCGCCCGCGAGACGGAAGTGCAACTCACGCGCGCCCGCGTCCCAGCGCAGGTCCGCAATGCGCGCGGCGCGCCGGGCCTGCGTGAACGCCAGCCACGCGTCGCAGGACGGCGCGGGCATCCCCAGCCGGACGCCCTCCCGCAGGACCTCGTCGAGCCACCGTGCGGTGTGCATTCGCCCGTGCCCGCCCACGTTGATCGGGTGGAAGTAGGGGTGGAAGACTCCCTGCCAGCGCCCGGCCAGCTCGCGCATCAGCTCCAGCGACAGGTCGATGCACTCCTGCTCGGACTTCACCGGCATCATCGTCTTGGTGGTCACGAGCGTGTCATCGCCCAGCACCGTAGACTGCTCCCAGCAGTCGAGCAGCCTGCCATCGCGGTCGATGAAGCGCGCGGGCAGCGCGCTGCCGTTGAGGTAGCCGGACTGGTAGCGGTAGCCCTGCAGGAAGCTCGTCTCCAGCCCGAGGCCCAGCCCGGCCAGCGTGCGGGGAGCCTCGTCCCAGCCGGGCAGGATGCACGAGTGCATGCGCAGGCTGACTGGCTCAAAGCCCAGCGCGCGCACGTCCGCGGTGATGCGCGTGACCTCGCTGCGCCACTCGGCCACCGTTGGGCGCAGTGGCACCCGCGGATGCGGGCCGATGCCATGGCCGCGTTCCGCGACCGCGCGCAGCTCGTCCGCGTCGAAGTCGCGCAGCTCCTCGTCCATCAGGAAGAACGTGAAGCGCCCGCCGTGGCGCTCGCAGATCTCCACCGTCGCGCGCATGTCCTCCGGGCACATGCTGTCGCCATCGCCGTCGAGCAGCAGCAGGGCCGGGGCCGCGCCGGGGAAGCGCCACAGCCGAGGAAGGGGCAGCAGGTCGCGGGTGAGACCGGCGATCGCGCGCGTCAGCAGCTCCTGCAGCACGTCCGCCTGCGGGACGTGGCGCAGCTCGAAGTCGCGCATGCCCTCGAAGAGATCGTCGGCGGTGAACTTGCCGTCGCGGTTGGCGTCCGGGTCAGCGCCGGTGCTCGCGCTGGCGATGCGGCCCTGGTGGTGGAGTACGATGCACTCGGCGAGGTCGAAGGCGAAGGTGACCGCGACGCCGTCGCCGACGCGGGTCGCCGCGACCGCAGGGAAGGGCGTCGCATGGCCGCGCTGCCCGGCGAGCCACGCGAGCGCCTCGAACGCGCCTCCTTCGTAGACGTCGGCCTCACCGTGGAGCTGCAGGTCGAGCGCGGGGAAGTTGCCCAGCCACGGGTGCTCGTCGCACACGCGAACGTAGCCGTCGCGCAGCGTCGCGTAGGTCTCCGCGAGGCGCGGCTGCAGGCCAAGCGCCGGGCCCCACTCGCGCGGCGGGCGGATGCACACCGCGCGGCCGCCCGCGCGCAGGTAGCGCTCGACCTCCGCCGGATCGAGCCGCCGCGCCGCGCCGCGTGAGATCACCACGAGTGCGTGCGCCGCAAGCTCGTCCGCCGCGACCGGGCCGGTCACCTGTCGGTGCTCGTGCAGGCACCAGCCCTCGGAGTGCAGGACCTCGTCGAGGTAGGCGTCGAAGGGCAGCGCCTCATCGGGCGCGGTCAGCAGAAGCACGCTCATCGCAGGCTCTCCTCAGTAGGCCCCGAGTTCGTCCGCGCGCCCGTGCATGTCCGCCATGCTCGCGGGGACAAGCTCCAGCCCGAGCTTCTCCGCCAGCGCGTAGGCGACGTCGATGACCGTCTCGACGGCGATGCGCCGCGGGTGCGCGCGGTCGGTGGCGTCCCAGGTGTTGTGCGTGGGCACGTGCAGGCAGAGGATCGGGTGCTCGCGCATGATCATGTCGCGCACGCTCGCCTCGGCGATCTCCATCGCCTGCTCAAAGCTCCACTGGCGCTCGGCGCGCAGGTCCTGCACGGAGAAGACTCCGGGCGGGCCCTCAGTCGGCCGGAGCTGTCGGTTGAGCGGGAACTCGTACAGGTCCAGCTCACCGCAGACGAGGCGCGAGCGGCTGGAGGTGTGATGCGGGTGGGGGAATGCGCCCCACCACGACTGCCCCGCGGCGGGGTTGTAGCGGCCCGGTGCGGAGCAGTAGCACTGGCGGAAGCCCATCTCCGCGAGGATCGGGAAGGTGTGGTCGTTGGCCATCGCGCAGCAGGCGCCGAAGTCCTCGACCGCATGGCCCATCGACTGCTCC
>JALGSW010000216.1 GCA_029821635.1 Candidatus Zipacnadia bacterium | reverse complement strand
GGAGATCAGTGCGGTGGGCTTCGCCATCCCCGCGGGCTCGGAGGCCGAGAGCTACCTGCAGCAGACCGCGCAGATCGGTGGCGGCGGGTACTTCGCGGCCTCTGACAGCGGGCAGCTCACCGATGCGATGGGCGCGGCGGCAACCGGGCAGGCGATGGCCGCCACCGGCGTGACGATCACCACGCCGAGCGAGGGCGACAGCGTGCAGGGCCGGGTGACCGTGGCGGGGACGGGCAAGCCGGGCGCGTTGATCATCGTGAGCACGGAGGTGCGTGCACAGGATGACGACGAGCTGATCCGCGACGTACCGGGCTCGCGCCACGCGATCGCGGAGGACGGGACGTGGCAGGTGTGGGTGGCCGCGCCGGTGCTGCCGGCGAACGTCGCCGAGCAACTCTACTACGTAGTTAAGGCCAGGTGGATCACACGGACCGAGGAATCTCCGGAAGCGCGGGTGAAGGTCGCCAGAGCGCGTCCTGAAGGAGGCGGTTGTGGTGAGGCGCACGGGACAGGCTGTTCTCTGCATTGTGGTGGTCTTGATCGCATGCGTGATGCCCGCGCAGGCGGCGCGGGAGATGCCGCCGTTCTGGGTGGCACTGTCGGTCGGCGGCGCGGAGCTCGATGCGGGGCCCGACGCCCAGCCCCCGGCGCAGACTACGGAGCCGGTCGCGACGGTCACGGCCGGGGAGACGGTGGTTCTGCGGGCGAAACTGGTCGGTGGCCGGCGGGCGTACATGATGTGGCCGGATACCTACGCGAACGTCGGCGCGAACACGACCGTCCTCGCGCATGGCTTCGACACGATGGAGTACCAGGTGCAGACGGAGACGTTCTTCGGATCGGGGAAGTGGACGGTCACTGAGGAGAAGTACACCTGGAATGTGGGCGGGCAGGGCGCGCTGAGCCCGCTCGATCCGACCGGCGAGCGCGTGGCGTGGACCGCGCCGACCCAGCCTGGTGACTACCAGGTCAGCGTCACGGGCGAGCTGAAGCTCCACTTCCGCCGCCAGGCGCCCGGTGGCGTCGTTGAGAACGACGAGGACAGCGGCCAGGTCCCGCGCACCGTCAACATCACGGTCGGGGCCGGGGCGGCGCCCGCGGGCACGATGACCCAGCAGCAGGCGCTGCAGCACATCCTCACGCGCTTCAACAACCTCGGCAGCGGCCCGGTCGAAGGCACCTGGCCCGACTACGTGGCCTCCGCGGGCTTCTGGAACAACGTCTACTCGGTCTTCACCGACACCAACGACAAGTACGTCTGCGGTGGGTGGCAGGGCACGGTCCTCGAGATGCTCGACGCCATGCGCAACGGCTCCGCCACGGAGAAGCAGGTCTTCGAGCAATACGACTACGGCCCGGTCCACGCCTACTTCGGCGGCCACCAGGCGGTCGTGATCTACCCGAAGGGCACGGACTGGCAGCAGACCGGCACGGTGCTCGATCCGTGGCCGAACCAGCGGCCGGAGACGTTCTCCATCGCCGACTGGCAGAGCCGCTTCTGGTTCGGCGTAGCCCCAAGCTCAGTCTACCAGGGGCAGTACCCGCTCACCGGCGGGACCGCCTACCCGACGCCGCGGCTGAAGATCCCGCCCGATCACATGGCGGTCCTCAGGCGTCTGCCGAAGGACCAGCGCGATCAGTACCTCGGCCTCACCAATCAGAACGAGCGCAACGCGTTCATCGGCGGCCTGCCGCCGAACGCCACGGACACGACCGCGGTTGCGGTGAACTCGCCGGTGCAGATGCTCATCACGGACGCGCAGGGCCGGCGCGTGGGCTGGGTTGATCCAGGTACCTTCGCGTACGAGATCCCCGGCGTGGACGTGGACTGCTTCCCCGAGGGAGGCACGGATACTGGGATGGTCGCGCTGCTGCCGCAGGGCGACTACAGCGTGCAGATCACCGGCAACGCGCCCGGCAACTTCGGCTTCACGCGGGCGGTACCGGCGCCCGCCGGGGCGAGCCCGCTCACGCACAAGCTGAACATCCCCGTGCAGGCGGGCGAGCAGTACTCCTGCACGCTCTCCCCCACCACGGCGGAGACGCCACTGGTCGGGCCCGGCGGCGCGATGGTGGCGCTTGAGCCGATCCCGGTCAGCGCCGGCACCGTGGCGGGAGGCGGGACGACGACGCCTACGCAGCCCGTCGGTGGCGGTACGACGACCGGCACAACGACGACCATCGGCACGCCTGTGGGCGGAGGTGCGGCGACCACCGGCGTGACGATCACCACGCCACGCGAGGGCGACCGCATCCAGGGCCGCGTGACCGTCGCGGGCACCGGCAGGCCCGGGGCGCTGATCGTCGTGAGCACCGAGGTGCGCGCGCAGGACGATGACGAGCTGCTGCGCGATGTGCCCGGCTCGCGGCACAAGATCAATGACGACGGCACGTGGCAGGTGTGGGTGGCGGCGCCGGTGCTGCCGGACAACGTCATGGAGCCTCTCTACTTCATCGTCAAGGCGAAGTGGAAGACACAGAACGAGGAATCGCCAGAGGCGCGGGTGAAGGTGTTCCGCGCTGACTAGGCCAACGGAGAGGCGACCCGGATAGCGATGAGACGGCTCCATCGGTTCAGTAGCTTCGCACGCAGGGCGGCTGTCGCGCTCGCCGCCCTGCTGCTGTGCCTGCAGGGCGCGAGCGCGCCGGGCGCGGCGCAGGATTCACCGGAGCGACAGGCCGCGCGCGCGGTCGCGCAGTTGTGCGAGGCGGGGAAGCTCTCCGAGGCCGCGCGGATCGCCTGCGAGTGGGCGGCTGAGGAGCCGGGCAGCATCCCGGCCCTGCGCGCGTGCGGGGAGCTGGGCGCCGCGGTGGGCCTGTCCTCGCACGCCGAGGAGGCCCTGCGATCACTCCTGTTCTACACGCCCAGCGACCCGGACACGCTCGTGCTGCTGGGCAACGTGCTGCTCGACCGCGGACGCTACGCCGAGGCGCGCGAGCAGTTCGAGGCGGCCGTCCAGCTCGACGGCATCTCCGGCCCGGCGTACACGGGCCTCGCGCGCGCTTCGATCTTCGACGCGGAGAGCCCCGGCGACATGCTCAGCGCCGCCGAGGTCGCGCTGGGGATCGCCCCCGACTACGGCCCCGCACATGCCGCCATGGGCGCGGCGCTGCGGGAGGTCGGGCGGCTCGAAGATGCCGCCGAGGCCCTTGAGCGGGCGCAGGAGATTGACCCCGAAGATGCCGAGGCCGCGTTCGAACTGGGCGTCACCCGGTCGCTACTCGGCGACGCGGACAGCGCGCAAGAGGCGTGGCGGCGCGCCGTCGAGCTGCGGCCATTCGGGCGCGAAGCATGGTTGCTGCGCAACCACCTCGTCATCACCCAGACCGAGCCGATCCTCGACCGCGCCTTCAACGCGCAGTATTCCCCCGACGGCACACGCATCGCCTACCGGGCGCGTGGCGAGGGCGGCTGGGGCATCTACACGATCCCCGCGGAAGGCCCGGTCGATGAGACGCGCCTGTGGGCGACCGAGGCGAACGTGCAGGCGCTGGCATGGCGACCCGACGGCTCCTCGATCGCAGTCAGCCTGATGGAGAAGGTTGAGATCGACGGCAAGCAGCAGTGGACGCGCAAGCTCCTGCTCATCCCCGCCGAGGGCGGCGAGGCGAAGCTGGTCACCGAGGACCGCTACCTCGGCGAGATGGCGTGGGACCCCACCAACGGGCGCATCGCCGTGCGCAGCCTCATCCGGCGGCGCGGCTACGCGATCGTCGAGATCGACCCCGAGACTGGCGAGAGCGAGCCGGTACCAGGGCTGACCGGGCGGGAACTCTACCTCGCGCCCGCATGGAGTCGCGACGGCGCCATGCTCTTCGTCGCACGGCGCGGCGACGCGTTGCCAGACGGATCGTTCCCGTATGACCTCCTCGTCGGCCCCGCCGATGGCTTCGCCAGCGCGCAGGTGCTCTACACCGCGCCGGAACTCCCGCGCGGACCGGTCTTCACGCCCGACGGCTCGGCGGTGCTGTTCGCGCTGCCGGGCGCGGTCTCCGGGCGCTACAGCATCTGGGCGCTGCCGCTGGATGGCTCGCGCGACCCGGTCCTGGTCGATCACCGCGCGAGCAGCTACGTCATGCCGAGCTTCTCGAAGGACGGGCACTTCATGCTGACCGCGCGCGGGACGGTGCTCAACCGCGCCACCCTCGCCGGACTCGCGCGCACGCGCCCGGAGGACTGATTGCGATGCACGCGGTAAAGCTGCTGCCAACGGTGGCGATGGCACTCGGGCTGGCGTGTTCGGCAAGCGCGGACGCACCGTCGAGTACGGTCGTGAGCATCGCGGGCGAGGACTTCCTGATCGACGGTGCACCGACGTACGCGGGCCGAAGCTGGCGCGGCCATCGCATCGAGGGACTGCTGTTCAACTCGCGCATGGTGCAGGCGGTCTTCGACGATGAGAACCCCGAGACGCGCTCGCTCTGGGCCTACCCCGACACCGGGGCGTATGACGCCGAGCGCAACACCACTGAGTTCGTGGCTGCGATGCCCTCGTGGCGCGACGCCGGCCTGACCGCGATCACGGTCTGCCTGCAGGGCGGCGGCGCGATCTACACGCGCCCGTTCCCCTACGCGCAATACATCAACTCCGCATATGACCCGCAGGGCCACCTCAAGCCCGCGTACATGGCGCGGCTCGAGCACGTGCTCGACCGTGCCGCCGAGCTGCAGATGGCGGTGATCCTCGGGCTGGCCTACTTCGGCGTGGATGAGCGCTTCATCGACGACCCCGACGCGGTTCGCGCGATGGCCGACGAACTCGTGGACTGGCTGGCCGAGCGCGACTACCGCCATGTGCTGATCGAGGTCGCGAACGAGCGCACGCACATCCGCACCCGCACGGGCAACGTCGAGGCGCTGGAGCTGGTGGAGCGCATGCGCGCACGCAGCGCGGCGGCCTACGGCGACGGCTTCACGCTGCTGTGCTCGACGAGCCTCGGCGGTGGCGGGATGCACGACGAGGCGCACCTGCGCGCGATGGACTTCGTGCTCGTGCACGGCAACGGGCGCAGTCCCGAGCAGCATGTGGAGATGATCCGCGGCATCCGCGCGAGTGAGGCGTGGCAGGAGCAGCCGAAGCCGATCGTCTTCAACGAGGCGCACACCGACGTGAGCTGCCTGTGGGCCTGCGCCGAGGAGCACGCCTCGTGGGGCTACTTCGACCAGGGCACGAACAACTACCGCGATGGCTATCAGACGCCGCCGGTGCGCTGGACGATCAACACCGAGCCCAAGCGCCGCTTCTTCGTGCGCGTGCGCGCCCTGCTGGGCGAGATCACCAGTGGCGAGGCAGCCGAGTGGCCGGACTCGCCGCTCACGGTACGCGGCTTCGACGGCCTGCCCGCCGACGGGCCTGTGACCGGCCGGATCGAGGTCAGCGTGCTGGTGGACGATCGCTGGGGCCTGCGCGAGGTGCGGTTCTTCGTCGATGACGAGCCGGTCAACGTCGAGCGCAGCTACCCGTGGTTCCTCGGCGGCGACACCGACGGCCGCCCGGGCGGCTACGACACCTCGAAGCTGGCGCGCGGCGAGCACACCCTCCGCGCGGTGGTCGTCTCCGTGAGCGGCGCGACCAGCGAGGCGCGGGCGACGTTTACGGTCGCGAGGCAGTAGCGGGAGGGGACGCCCGCCCTCGCGTGGAACAGCCCCGGCGGTGATTGCCGATGCGCCCGCCGACCATGCTCCTGACGCTGATCCTGCTGGCGACCTGCGCCTGTGCGTGGGCCGTCGAGACGCAACCGGTGGACACGCCGCCCTCCCCTACGCCCCTCGCCCTCGATGACATCGACTCTCTCGCGACCATCGACGACGTCATCGAGCTGATCCCCACGCTGCCCGAGCCGCTCGGCGGCGACCTGCCCGTGATGATCTGGGGCACCCCCGACCCGGCCGGTCGTGATGCGTTGGAGGTTGAGCGCCTGCTGCAGGAGCGCGGGCTGTGCGTCATGCCGAACATCGGCGCGGCGCATGACGCCGGCCTCGACGCGATCGCCGAGATCGCGCGCTTCCGCCACGAGCAGGGCTGGCCCGTGCCGGTGCTCTGTCAGAGCTGGGGACAGGTCGCGTTCCGCCCCGAGCGCGTGCCCGTGCATGAGCCCCCCGCCGAGCAGGATGGCAAGCGCTACCCGTGCATCGCGCGCCACGAGGAGCCGCTGCTGGCGGAGAGGGCGCGCGCGGAGGCGAAGCTCGATGCGCTCGTCGAGCGCGGCATCACCCCCGACGTCTTCCTGATGGACTGGGAAATCTGGTACCGGGCGGTCTGGGCCAGCGATGGCGAGGGCTTTGCGGACGAACTGGAGCAGGCGCGCGCGTGTCCGGTGTGCAGCGCGCAACTCCCGGCCGAGTACCTCGCATCCACCGCTGGCCTCATGCGCGGGCTGGAGACGCTGCGCGGGGAGATCGCG
>JALGSW010000058.1 GCA_029821635.1 Candidatus Zipacnadia bacterium | reverse complement strand
AAGAAGCGCTCGTCGGAGCTGTGGTGGGGCCTGCTCGCGGATGTGCCGGGGATCGTCCCGCACCTGCCGAAGTGGCCGGACTCAACGCTGGGTGGCTGGTACGCGCCGCGCGGGCTCTACGACCCCGAGGCCGCGCCGGGCAATCTGCCGCTGAAAGCCTTCGCGCGGGCGGTCAAGGCCGAGGGCTCTGCCTGCAATCCCGGCGGCTACCACCTGCTGCACCGCCACCCGGTCTTCAATGACCTCGCGGTTTACGGCGAAGACACGCCCACCAGCATCCGCCACGCCGAGCGGGATGTGCGTATGTCCGATGAGGACCTGCCGACCGCCACGAAGACGTTCTCGCGTGTCTACGGCATCCCGCGCTTCAGCTACTTCGACGCGGAGTACATCACCCAGTGCGCCGACGCTTACCGCAAGGTCATGGAGCATGCCGACGAAGTGCCGGTCGAAGAGGGCGATCTGAGCGACGAGGGGCTGGGGCAGGCGGGGATGGCGACCAGATAGGGAAGGGTGAGCGGGGGAAGGAGGGACGGCGGCGGCTTGGCGCGGCCCGCGCGATGGGAACTCGGTGCGCCGTCAGTCTTTCGCTTTCCCCTTGCCACCTTTCTCTCTTCCCCGCTTTCCGCCGCGCCCCGACTGGCTTTGCTCGTCCTTGAGGGCATCCTCATGCTCCTCCATCTTCTCCACCGCCTGGCGGAACTGCACGTCGCAGAGCATCTCGTAGATGCCCCCGGCGTTTGCGAGTTCGGCGTGCGTCCCGCGTTCGACGACCTTCCCGTAGTCGAGCACGATGATCTCGTTGGCGTTCATGACCGTCGAGAGGCGGTGGGCGATCGTGAAGGTCGTCCGTCCCTGCATGAGGTACTCAAGCGCCTCCTGAATCGCCGCCTCGGACTCAGAGTCCAGCGCCGAGGTGGCCTCGTCCAGGATCAGGATGCGCGGATTGCGCAGGAGTGCGCGAGCGATGGAGATACGCTGGCGCTGGCCGCCGGACAGCCGCGTGCCGCGCTCGCCCACACGCGTCTCGTAGCCATCCGGGAACTCCGTGACGAAGTCATGCGCGTTGGCCGCGATGGCGGCCTGCACGACCTCGTTGTCCGTGGCGTTGGGGCGACCGTACTTGATGTTGTCGCGCAGCGTCCCCGCGAACAGGAAGCTCTCCTGCATGACCATCCCGATCTGCTTACGCAGACTCGTGAGTTGCAGGTCGCGCAGGTCCTTGCCATCAAGCAGGATGCGCCCGCGGGTGGGGTCGTAGAAGCGCGGGATGAGGTTCACGAGCGTGGACTTCCCGCTGCCCGAGCGGCCTACGAGCGCCGTGACGGTGCCCGGCTCGGAGGTGAACGTCACATCGTTGAGCACGTCCTCGCTGGGATCGTAGGCGAAGTGGATGTGCTCGAATTCGACATTCCCCTCGCACTTGCGCAGGATGATCGGGTTGCGGCGTTCCTGTATCTCGGGCGTAGTGTCGAAGAGCTCGAAGATGCGCTCGATCGCGGCCATTGCGACCTGGATCTGATCGTTGATCATGACGAGTGCAATGATCGGCGAGTAGAGCATCGTCATGTACGAGTTGAACTGGATCAGCTCGCCGTAGGACATGCGCTTGCCGAAGAGGACCTCGCGTCCACCGATGTAGATGACGACGATGGTCGCGATGCCGGTGAGGAGGGTGGAGAGCATGCGGAGCCACGTGCGGGCACGGCCGGCCTGGACGTTCAGGTCGATGATCTCGCGGACCTCGTGGACGAAGCGGCGCGCTTCGGAGCGTTCGCGCGTGAACGCCTTGATCACGCGCATGCCAGAGATTGCGTCGTTGAGCTGACCTGAGACGGTGGAGAACTGCTCGCGCGCACCGCGCGATGCGCGGCGGATTGCCGGACTCCACAGGAGGAAATTGACCACATACAACGGGAGCACGGCCACCGCTACCAGCGCCAGACGCCAGTTAATCGCGAAGATAAGGACGAACACGAAGAAGATCGTGGTCGAGTTCGTGATGATATCGACGAGGTTGCCGGTCAGTGTCTGCTGGACGGCATTGACATCATAGAGGATGCGCGTCATGATGCGGCCCGTCGAGCGCGTTTCGAAGTAGCGCATCGAGAGCCGCTGCAGGTGGCGGTAGAGCTGCTGACGAATGTCGAAGACGACGCGGTTGCCGATGACCACCATGATCATCGACCGGACGTATCCGACGATGCCGACGGACAGGCGGACGGCCAGGAGGACGACGCACACCATGAGCACGAGTTGCCACAGGCCATCGCGCACCGACAACTGCGCGGCGTCGTTGAGCGTGTGGTAGTTGGAGAGTTGGCTGTCCACCAGTAGGCGCGTCATGTACGGCGGCACCATCCCCAGCCCCGTGGTGAAGAACACCAGCACGATGGCGAAGATGATGCCGGACCTGTAGCGCGCCGCAAACTTGAGCAGCCTGATGAACAAACCCATGTGAGCGAAGCTGCCTCTGACAGCGTCCTCCTTGAACCTTGACGGCCAATGTACCTCGCGCGCACCTGAATGTCAAACGTCAGCAACGGAAGCAACGACAGCAACGCCGGAGGCAGTGGGATAGGGAGGATGTGTGCTGGTGGGGAGGGCGATGGCGGCGTGGGGGATGGCGGTTGCACTGGGCATCGCAGTTCCGTGGACTGCTGGGGCCCAGCAGGAGGTCCTCAACGAACTGCTTGCCGGTCTCGCGCCGGGCGTCGGGGCGCGCGCGGGAGCTATGGGGGACGCCTTCGTAGCGGTCGCTGACGACGCCTCCGCGTTCTACTGGAACCCCGCGGGCCTCGCAATGCAGCCGCATGCCCGGGAACTGCACTGGGCCACCGTCCGGCACGGCAGCAGCGACGTGGCCCTCACCGACCTCGGCACCATGTTCGACGTGGCCAACGGCCGCGAGCTGGGGCCGGGCGACTTCGACTTCCTCGCGGGCCTTGCTGACGACCGCGTCTTCCTCGGAGCCTCGGCAATGGCAGGCTACCGGAGCGGTCGCTGGGCGTTCGGGGCGTGCGCGCAGGCACTGACCGCGTCGGATGTCACCAGGCGGGCCGAGGGCCGCGTGCGCGTCACGTCGTGGGGCATGGACTTCACCACCGTGGGCGTCGCCTACGCCGATTCGTTGACCGACAGGCTGCACTGGGGCGTGGAAGCGGGCAAGCTCTTCAGCGGCCGCGGCTGGGCGCGCGGAAACGTGGTGCGGCACGCAAGCGGCGAGACCATCAACCAGATCGTGAAGAACACCGAGCACGCAAGCGCATGGACCGCCAACGTGGGGCTGCTCTACCTTGCCGACGACCAGACGCGAGTGGGTCTCGTGGGGCGCAACGTCATCTCGCCGGAGCTGCGCTTCCCCGGTGCGCCCGCGATCACCTGTGACCCCTCATTCGACGTGGGCGTCGCGTGGACGGACCCTGAGCAGGGCCTGACGGTCTCGGCGGACCTGCACAACGTGACCGGCTCGAACTACGTGAACGCCGCGCCCTCGGCAGGGCTCGAGAAGCGCCTGTCGCCGAGCTGGCTGGCGCGCGTTGGCGTCGATGACGAGAGCATCCTCGCAGGCGTGGGGCTGGAGGCGGGGAGCTTCCAGCTCGACCTCGGGTTCGGAGTGCACCCCACTGAACGCCTGATGCTGACAATTCGCACAACGCCGTGACGGCGACCCAGGGAGGCAAATCTGATGTCGGAGCTTCGTTCGTTCGACGCGTCACTTGAGCTGTATCGCCGCGCCATCGAAGTGATCCCGGGGGGATCGCAGACCAACAGTAAGCGCGCCAGCGCCTACGCGCTCGGCGCCTACCCGATCTACGCGCAGAACGCCGACGGGGCGCGCATCCAGGACGTCGATGGCAACTGGTACATTGACTACGTGCTGGGGCTGGGACCGATCACGCTCGGCTACTGCTACCCCGAGGTGGATGCCGCGATCCGCGCGCAGCTTGAGCGAGGCATCGTCTACGGGCTGATGAGCCCGTTGGAGGTAGAGGTGGCGGAGACGGTCTGCGAGATGGTCCCGTGCGCGGAGATGGTGCGCTTCCTCAAGGGTGGCGCCGAAGTCACCACCGCGGCCGCGCGCATCGCCCGCACACACACCGGCCGCGAGGTCATCCTCAACAGCGGCTACCGCGGCTGGGCCGACGGCTGGCTCGCGCAGAGCACCGGGATGGAGAAGGGCGTGCCGGACTGCCTCGGCGGCATCATCGATAGCTTTGCGCGCCCGGACCTCGATTCGCTGCGCGCGAAGCTCGAGCAACATGCGGGCAATGTCGCGATGGTCGCGCTCGACCCGGCCACCGGCGGCAATCGCGTGCCGGACGGCTACCACCAGGGCGTGCGCGATCTGTGCGACGAGCACGGCGCGCTGCTCATGTACGACGAGATCGTGACCGGCTTCCGCATGGCGGCGGGCGGCGGGCAGGAGTACTTCGGCGTCACCCCCGACCTCGCGTGCTTCGCCAAGGGCGCCGCAAACGGCATGCCGCTCGGGATCGTCTGCGGGCGCGCGGACGTCATGCGTCGAGCGATCGATGACACGGTCATCAGCATCACCTACGGTGGCGAGGCGTTGTCGCTGGCGGCAGGCATGGCCGCGATGAACGTCTACCGCGCGGAGCCGGTCTTCGAGACGATCTGGGCCAACGGCGCGCGGCTGATGGCGGGCTTCGAGGAGCTCGGCGCGAAGCATGGCGTGCCGCTGCACTGCCACGGCTACGAGCCGATGAGCAGCCAGACGATCAACTACGACGACCCGGCGGTGTCGCGTGATGCATGGACGTTGCTGCTGCAGGAGATGGCGCAGCGCGGCGTGCTGCTGCGGCGCGGCGGGCTGCTCTTCATCACCTACTGCCATCGCGACGCCGAGGTCGAGGAGACGCTCGCAGCGCTCGACGAAAGCCTCGCGGTCATCGCCGAAGCGGTTGATGAGGGAACGGTCGCCGACCGCCTGCGCGTTACTGAGGTCAAGGAGAGCTTCCGCTCGTTCGCGTAGGACAGGCTTTCCAGCCTGTCAAGTGCCTTGACGCGAACGACGAACGACTGACAGGCTGGAAAGCCTGTCCTACGAACGACAGAGGATGATCGTCATTCGCACTGCGCGAAGGGGGTCGTTCGATGCACTTGCTGGTGACGGGCGGGGCCGGGTTCATCGGGAGCAACTTCGTGCGCCACGTGCTCGCCGAACGCGGCGACTGGCCCGTGCGGGTGCTCGACAAGCTCACCTACGCGGGGAACCTGGACAACCTCGCGGACGTGGTCGATGACGAGCGAGCGGAGTTCGTGCGCGGGGACATCCTGGACCAGCAGACCGTCGAGGCCGCGATGGAGGGCATCGACGCGGTCGTGCACATGGCCGCTGAGAGCCACGTGGACCGCTCGATCATCTCCGCCGAAGCAGCGGTGCAGACGAACTTCGTGGGGAGCTTCCGGGTCTTCGAGGCAGCACGCGCCGCGCAGATTGAGCGCGTGCTGCACGTCTCCACCGACGAGGTCTACGGCGCCGCGCTCGGCGACCCCTTCACCGAGGACGATCCGCTCAACCCGCGCAACCCCTACGCGGCCACCAAGGCCGGCGCCGACCGCCTCGCACACTCGTACTGGGTGACCTATGAGCTTCCGGTGCTGATCGCGCGGCCATCGAACAACTACGGCCCGTGGCAGTACCCGGAGAAGCTGATCCCCTTCTTCACCTGGCGCGCACTCAATGACGAGCACCTGCCCGTCTACGGCGACGGGATGCAGATCCGCGACTGGCTGCACGTCGAGGACCACTGCCGGGCCCTGGTGATGCTGCTGGAGCAGGGCGAGCCGGGCGAGGCATACAACATCCACGGCGACAACGAGCGCCCGAACATGCAGACGATCCGCCTGATCCTCGACGAGCTGGGCAAGCCGGAGGGCCTGATCCGGCACGTGGAGGACCGCCCGGGGCATGACGTGCGCTACGCAATGGCCGCGGCGAAGATGCGCGCGCTGGGCTGGGAGCCGCAGGTGGAGTGGGAGGCGGGCATCCGCGCCACGGTGCGCTGGTTCGCCGAGCACGCGGAGTGGATGCGGGCATCGGTGGCACGCGGCAAGGCGTACTTCGACGAGTGGTACGAGCGGCGCTGAACGGCGGCAGGCAGGATGCCTGCCCCACGAACTGAAGGCACATACTGTGGCGCAGGCTTCCAGCCTGCCCCACGAACTGAACGTACCTACTGTGGCGCAGGCTTCCAGTCTGCCCCACGAACTGAACGTACCTACTGTGGCGCAGGCTTCCAGCCTGCGAGCGCCGAGGGCATCCCCGCCCACGAGGCTACCGCGCGATCGACCAGTAGCAGCTCGCATCCGAGCACGGGACGGCGCTCGGGACGAGCTTCTTCACGTGCCCGTCGCAGAACAGGTAGTTGGCGCCCGCGTTGTGGCGTGTGGCCGCCCGATCAGCGCGTATGAAGCCGTGCTGCTGGGTCCCGTAGGCCGCGATGGAGTAGTCCCCGGTGAAGTCCGTGATCAGAATCGTCTCCGACGGGTGCTTGATCTCCTCCATCGTGTGTCCTGGCGGGGGCTCGGCCGTGGTGCCGAGGTCGTCGTCCCAGTGCACGTGGTTGATCGCGTAGCCTGCGTCCTGCAGGTAGTCTGGCCAGGTGCCGTTGAACTGGTTGAGGTCCGGCGCGGTGGGGCAGACGAAGATCTGCGTGTTGTTGATGTACGGCTGGAGCATCAGCCGCCACGTCCACGTCGGTGCGGTGCCCTCGGGCAGCCCACCGACGGTCAGGTCATCCCACGGCAGCCGGCGGTAGTCCTCGTAGTACATGCCGAACGCCAGTCCGATCTGGCGCATGTTTGACATGCAGGCGACCTGGCGGGCCTTCTCCCGCGCACGGGCGAAGGTGGGGAAGAGCATCGCTGCGAGGATCGCGATGATGGCGATGACGACGAGAAGCTCGATCAGAGTGAAACCCCGTCTCGGCGGCATGACTGCGGCCTCCTCGGTGAGGGATGCTGGCGGTGGATGCTTCGACGCGGGGGAGTGCTTCCCCTTGTGCTGCAACGGACGCCGCTCGGGTGGAGTTCCGCGGCGTGCTCGCTGGGAGGGCGGTGCGGCCGGGCAGGCGAAGGAGCAGCGCACGAAGAGATCCATCGGAACGGAGGCGTACGATGCGCAGTCTGCTGACACTGATGGTCGCGCTCGCAGCATTCGCCACGATGGCCGCGGCCGTGCAGATTGACGTGACGACCGATCCGCCGCTTGATGCGGCCAACCTCGTCCGCAACGCGGACATGGAGGTGGCCGCCGGCGCCGAGGCCGACGGTGAGCCCGCCGACTGGGCGCTGAGCACCGCGGTCCCGGAGAACTTCACGGCGGACTGGCCCGAGGGCTCGGGACGCAACGGCTCGCGGGCGCTGCACCTGATCGCGCATGACAAGGTCATGTCCGGCTACTGGAACCAGGTGGTGCCGGTGACGCCGGGCGACTACCTCTTCCGCGGCTTCTACCGCACCGTGAGCGGCCGATTGCTGCTCTACGCGCATGGCCGCAACACTGAGATCGAGCCGCCGGTGGGCGTGGATGCGCGCGCCTACCACGGCAGCTCGGTCGCGAGCTTCCTCGTGCCGGTCTTCATCCCATTGGAGGCCCTCACCGGTCCCGATCCGGACACCTACTATCCCTTCGCAGTGAAGGTCACGGTGCCGGAGGGGCTCGAGCAGGTCACGCTGAGCATGGGGCTTTACTTCACGCCCGGAGAGGTGTGGTTCGACGACGTCTCGTTCGGCCCCGCGCAGGTCGATCTGAAGCTGCGCGTGAGCGGGGATGGCGAGCAGCTCGAGAAGGTCACGGTCTTCCAGGATGAGGTCGAGGCTCCGGTCTACTCCTCCACCGACGACCCGACCTGCCCGGCCGGGCGGCCGCTTCCGGAGCCCTTCGAAGTGACCGTGCCGGACGTGCCGGCGGATGGTAGCTACCTGATCGTGGCGAAGACCGTGGGCGGCGAGCTGCACCGCGTCCACTTCCCCGAGGAGGCGCAGTAGCATGACGAAGCTCCCGATCGTGGCACTGACACTTGCGCTCCTCAGCCTCGCCTGTGGCGCCCTCGCCCAGCAGTCGATCAACGCCGCGAACCTGACGCTGCGCTGGGACGAGGCGGCCGGGAAGGTCCTCGCGACCTCGGCCTTCGACCCGGAACTGGTGACAGGCCTGAACCTGCACGTCTACGACGGCCGTCTGGACGCCGCGCTGCCGCTGGCCGTCGAGGAGGTGAGCGTCGCGGGTGGCATGATGACCGTGCGCTACTCATGCCCGAAGCCGATCACGATCGTCGCGATCTTCAGCGGCCACCTGGAGGGCCTGATCGTCAACGTGATGGTGCTCAACGCCGGTGAGGAGCAGGAGTGGCTCGAACCCGCGCTCGACGCCGTGCTCGGCGATGTGGCGGGTCTGAGCGTCTTCGACGGCCACACCGTGCAGGAGCAGCCGCAGGAGCAGTTCGGCGACAGCGAGTTCTTCGGCCGCATGCAGATCTGCTCGGCGTGGAACACCGACGCGAGTCTTGGCCTGGGCCTCGCGGCGAGCGAGATCCGCTCGTGGTTCGACCACTTCTACCTCCCGCCGACCGACGAGCGCCCGGCGATCCTGTCCACCTCTACGCGGCTGGTGCTCGACGCCGGCCAGGATGACAGCGTAAGCTTCTGGGTGGCCTCGCGCCCCGGTGAGTGGGGCTTCTACGAGTCGCTCGACGCCTACTACGAGACGGACCCGTCTCTGTTCGATCGCGGCTCGGACGTCGATCCGCGCGTGGACCTCGGCGGCGCGCAGTATCGCGCGTGGCTTGCGGGCAGCAAGTTCTCCCCCGAGATCTGCCGGAGGCTGTATGCGGGCTGGGAGTGGTGCTACGCGCCCTTCAGGCGCACCGGCGACATCGTCGGCCGCGAGCGCTTCTGGGACTATCAGCCCGCGCGCGAACCGTCCGGGCCGCGCGCGTATAGCCGCGAGGAGTTCCTGCAGTGGCGCGAGGGGCATTTCGAGGCCGGGCGCGCGTGCGACACCGTGATGGGCTTCTACGTGCCCGCACAGGTGTGGTGCGAGGAGCAGCTCGCGCGCGAGGTCTACCCCGACGCGTTGGTCGAGGACCCGAACACGCGCACGCTCTTCACCACGCCGTGGGTGACCGGCCATGACAACGAGCGGCTGGTCTTCCCGTACAAGACGAGCTATGGCGAGCAGAGCCGGATCGACATGCGCGAGGTGGCGGAGGAGCTCGACCTGAGGGCGTTTGCCTTCGACACCGCCGGGGGGAACGGCAAGTACCGCGGCCCGGCGCTGCCCGAGCTGGACGGCCGCGCGTGGGACGATGACGGCGTCTACTGCCGCAGCAACGTGGCGATCGCGCACCTGATGCAGTTCGTGCACTCGCTGCAGGCGCAGGACGGGACGCAGTTGGCGGTCCTCAGCAACCCGAACCCGCGCTGCGCGTACTCCGCCGTGGTCTGGTCGGACAGCCTGATGCTCGAAGGCGAGCCGTGGAAGGTCGATCGCACCTACGGCGACTCGCTACGCTGGATGGCCGGGCAGAAGACGCTCGTGTGGTGGGAGGGCTACGCGCCCGAGACCTTCGTGGACCTGGAGCAGGCCTCCGACGAGCAGGTCGCGATGCTCATCCGCGGGCTCGCGGACTTCACGCTCCTGCAGAGCTTCCGCATCGGCTACATCCCGCCGTCGAACTTCACGCAGGGCGTCGGGCGGCTCGTGGAGTGGCTGCCTGCGCTCACCGACTGCGTGACCACCGGCTGGCAGCCGGTGACGGCCGCGCGCGTCCCGGAGCCGCTGTGGGCCACGCGCTACGGCGACGGCCTCGACGCGCTCATCTGCGTGGCGCATGAGGTCGATGCGTCGCCGGAGATCGAGGTCGCGATCGAGAGCGAGCGCTTCGCCGAGGGCGCGGTGCTCTTCACCGACTACGACGGCTCACAGCGCACGAACATGATCGTGGACGGGGAGTCGCGCATCGCGATACTGGTGCCGAAGCGCACTCCGGTGCTGCTGCGCGCGCAGGCGCAAGTGCTTCCGGCCGACGCGATCACGCAGGCGGTTGTGAGCGCCGACCTCGGCCTGACCGGCGGCGATCTAACGCTGCGCCTGACCGGCCGGGGAGAGGCGACGGTGCGCGTGCGTGTGCCCGAGGACCTGGAGATCGTCTCGGCGAGGCTCAACGGCGCGGCGGTTGCGGTCGAGGGCGACGCGGTGACCATCGACCTCGCGGGCGAGGGCGAGCTGCGCGTGCAGATGCGCTCGCCGATCTTCCGAGGGAGCGAGCGCGCACTGATCGACTTCCCGTTCGCGAACGAGGCCGGCGCGACCAGCACGATATTCCTCGCCGACGACGCAGGGGAGATGGAGCAGTACCTCGCCGAGCGGCTGTTGCTGTACTTCGACTACTGGTACGGGCGCATCGGGGCTGGCGAGGAGTCGCAGATCCCGATCATGCGCGGCGAGCCGATCCCGCCCACGGGCGGGACCGTGCTGATCCGCACTGGAGCGCCGGAGAGCCGCGTGGAGGTCGTGAACGGCGCGCTGCACATCGAAGCGCGCGATGACGCCGAGCTCAAGCGCATCTTCATGCGCTACCTTCGGGCGCTGGACACGAAGTACTGGGCGGCGGACCTCGGCGTGGGCGCGAGCTGGCTGCGCCGGGCGAAGGGCGATGACCCGTGGCTGACGTGGCCTGAGACGGACTGAGGAGGGCGCATATGCGACCTATGGCGATGGCGGCCCTGATCGTGATCGGAGGCGCTGCAATGGCGCAGAACGGGGAATTGCTGGACAATGGGCGGTTCGCGGGCGTAGCTGAGGACGGCCTGCCGCGCGCGTGGGCGGTGGCCCTCGGCAACCCGCGGACGGCGCCGCGCTACGGCGTGGTCGAGCGCGACGGCACGCGCTGGTTGCAGTTCGCGATGGCCGAGAACGGAGCGTCGATGGGCTGCCTGTCGCAGAACGTGATGATGCCTGAGGGCGCCGAGGCGGTGCGGGTGCGGGTGAGTGCGCGTTGCGACGGGCCCGCTCGTCCCGAGGAGCACGCGCTCGTGCGCGCCTACTGGGACGACCAGCCGCGCGAGCACACCGGTACCGGCTGGATCTACCGCTACTTCCCCGAGTGGACGCGCGTGGACGGGCAGCGGGCGGAGCTCGACCTGACGCTCGCGGTGCCCACGGGCGCGAACCGCCTGCGGCTCGACCTCATGGCGCGCTGGTCGCCGGGCGGAGCGGTGAGCTTCGCGGACCCGAGCGTCGAGGTCGCTCCCGCGCCGGAGCGGCGGATCGTGCGTCTGGCGACCGTGCAGGGCCACGCGGCGGCCGGGAGTACGCCCGAGGATGCCATCGCGTGGGCGGTCGAGCAGGTACGCGTGGCGGGGGAGATGGGCGCGGACCTCGTCTGCCTCGGCGAGGCGATCAACTTCGCGGGCGTCAAGGGCGTGAAGGCGCTGGACGTGTGCGAGCCGATCCCCGACGGGCCGATGTCGCAGGCGCTGAGCGCCGCCGCGGACGAGCATGACGTGATCGTCTGCGTGGGGATCTACGAGCTCGCGGGCGACATCGCCTACAACTCCGCGGCGCTCTTCGGCCGCGACGGCGAGCTGATCGGCGTCTACCGCAAGGTACACCTGCCCTCACCGGAGGTGGACTGGGGCTTCACCCCCGGCGACAGCTACCCGGTCTTCGACACGGAGATCGGGCGCGTCGGCGTGCAGATCTGCTACGACAACGCCTTCCCGGAGGGCGCGCGCGCGCTGGCACTGGGCGGCGCGGAGATCATCTGCCTGCCGATCTGGGGCGAGGGCCGCGCGGGCGACACCGTCTGGCCGTGCTCGCCGCGCATGATGGCGCTCAACAACGGCGTCGCCTACGTCTGCGCGGTCTACTCGCAGCGCGAGAGCTGCGTGATCGACCCCTACGGCTTCGTGCTGGTCAGCGCCGGTGGCGAGGACGGCGTCTACGTGGCCGACGTTGACCTCACGCCCGGTGGGGATGTGAGCAACTGGCGCGATGACGGCTCGATCATGCCGCACGACTTCCGGCGCGTCTGGCGCGGGGAGCGCATGCCCGAGACCTACGGCCCGCTGCTGGGGAGGTGAGCCCGCGGCAGGCGCTCCTCGCCGCAGAGCTCCGGATCGCCGATCGCCTGCAGATAATCCTCCCACGGCAGCGCCTGGCAGCCGCCGGCTATCAGTTGGCGCGCGACTGGCTCGCCGAGGTCGTCACGCAGCCTGTGCAGCAGGCTGCGGAGCGGGCCGCGCGGGTCCGCCTCCGCGTCGTCGGGCGCGTAGATGGCGGCCAGGAGGCGGGGGCACGCCTGCGCTCCGACGATCGCCGTCCATCCGGCCAGCAGGATGGCGATCAGGCGCTCGTCGCGCGACTGCGCCGTCTCCGAGGCGCGGCCCGGCGGCACCGGCTCCGTTGACCAGAGCGCCGACGCCCACAGCGTCAGCGCGGCGCCGATCAGGAGCGCGACGCCAGCGTAGCCGACCTCGATCGCCACGCGGGGCAGAGCGACCGTCGGGTCGAGCAGCAGGAGCGACACGGGGATGACCGCCGCCATGGCCACCGCAAGCCATGTGCGGGCGAGATGCGTGCCGATCTGTGACCCGAGCATCAGGAGGGCGGCGATGGCGCTAAGCAGCGCGAGCGACATGCGCGCGGCATCGGCCCCGACGCCGCCCGCGAACGCGAGAGCGGCCAGGCCCGCCGCGAGTGCAAGCCCGATCCAGCCGATCCGGCTGCGCCAGACGAGCGCTACCCATCCGAGCAGGAAGCTGGTGATGAGCAGCGAGACGCCCGCGCGGAGCATGCTCAGCGCGCCGGTCTCCGCCGTGCCTGCGAGAGCGACGGTGAGCGCGGCGAGCAGTGCGGCGATCGGGAGAGGCATCAGCAGGATCGCGAGGCGGCCGCGGTGGTGCTGGTGGAGCAGCAGGATGCCCGCAACGAACGCTGTGAGCGCGCCGAGGGCCGCGAGTCCGATGGTGAGCGGCCAGGCGACTGCGGGCGTGTGCTGGCTGACCCACGCCAGCGCGCCGAGGCCGATGAGCGCGAACGCAAGCAGCGCGAGAAGCTGCCAACCGGGCCGTCCCCGGACGGGATGTGAGGCGATCCAGCGGGCGAGCCAGGCGGAGGCCGCCACGCCGAGCGCCAGCAGCACACCCACGCTGAGCGTTACGAACAGCACCAGCAGGATGGTCCCGAGGATCGCATCGAGCAGGGGAGGACCGTCTGCGAGATCGCGGACCAGTGGCGGGAGCTGCGGTGCGATCAGCAACGCGACGAGCTGCAGCCCGAGGGTGGCCCACACGAGCATCGCCAGCGCCCAGGCCCCGGCCCACACGCGCGTGCGGTCGGAGGGATCGGCGAGCGACTGCGGCAGCCGCCGCGGCAGTACGCGCAGGGCCATCAGGCGCAGTTCGCCGAGGGCGCTGATGGCGGTGATGGCGCGCGTCAGTGGGCTCCTTACGAAGGGGCAGGTGGCCGCGAAGAGGCGCAGCCACCCGACGGTGGCCGCGAGCAGCAGCGGCTCCGCGTAGGCCGGTTGCTCAGTGAGCGCCAGCCCGGTCAGTGCCGCCGCGATCGCCCCGCCGAGGACCGGCCCCGCCATGTGCAGCCACAGGCGGCGCCACGGGCTGAGCGCGCCGTCGTCCTCCGGCTCGATCCACGTCGAGGGGAGCCCGGCGACGATGCCCATCACCGCCGCGCCGACAGGCACGCCGAAGCCGCGATGCACAGCCACGCTTGCGATGGAGCCGACGAGACTGAAGACCGCGTTCATCGCGAGAAGGTAGAGCAGCGCGGGGAGGTAGGACGTCGCGCCCTCCAGCAGCAGGATCGGCTCGGCGCGCAGGCGCAGCGCCCAGAGCACTGCGCCGACCAGCGCCAGCAGCGTGAGGAACGCCGCAACAGGCGCTCGCGCGAGCACGTTCGCCAGCGGTCCGCCTGCGTCCTCGAGCAGCACGCGCAGCGTGGTGGACGAGCGGCGCCAGACCAACGCTTGCCTGACCCGGTCGATCCGCAGCGCCCGGCTGAGGACGCTCAGCGGCTCCTCAGCCTCGCAGACCGGTTCGAGCAGGCCAGCATCGTGGAGCGTCGCGAGCAACTCGAGCAGCGCGTCGGGCTCGGCGCAATGATACGCCCGGCACCACTGCACCGTCAGCTCCTCGACGGTGTGCTCCCCATCGAGCAGCGCCAGGCTTGCGCGGAGGTCTTCACGCAGCACCACGCTGCGCTCCGCCAGGGGATGGCGCAGAGCGATCGCCCCGTCGGAGGGCTCGACGGTGGTTCCGTTCCTAAGCTGTGGGAGCCAGACAACCGACGGATCCGGCACAGGACTTCCTCCCAACCGCGCGGGGAGTTCGTGTGCGCGCGAATGAGTGCGAGCATGCGCGCGCTGCGATGGTCCGGCCTCAACCGTCTCCTACTGCGGCTCGATCGTTACCATCCGGTACGAGTGCGCCGGAAGCGACAGGATCATGTTCGGCCCCAGGCGCGTGCACAGGGCGCCTGAGAGGGCGTCATGCGTCACCACCGGCCCGGCCTGCGCCTCCAGCGGGCGCAAGTCGAAGCGCACCTGCGTCTTCTCCTCGGTGGTGTTGTAGGCGGTCAGCAGCACGGCATTGTCCTCGCGGCGGTATCCTCCGACGAGCACGCCCTCGCCACGCGTGACCGGTAGCCACGCGGGCGTCTCCTCAGGCGTGAACCACTCGACCGGCTCGGTGTCCAGGCCGAACTCGAGTCTCGCGCGCAGCGCCCCCACGAGCACCGACCGGTCGAGCCAGGTCGGCACCATCATCATCGCGTTGCCGAACGGGAGCAGTCGGCCGGTGAGCCACTGCGACCACTCCTCGCGGATGTTCAGCGCCGACGGCAGGAAGCACGGCTGCGAGCCGAACTGCCGCCCGGTGCCGGTGATCTCGAGGAAATCGAGGGTGATGTCAGTGATCTCGCCCTTCGACTTCACGCGGAAGTGCTCGCCGTCGGAGTAGATGTCGCAGAACGTGAGCTGGAAGCTGTTCGACGTGCGCGAGTTGTGCTCCCAGACGAGCCCGGCTTCAGGCTTGCGGCCGTGGATCACGTTCCACAGGCGCTTGTGCAGCTCGCGGTTGGCGAAGTAGGGGTAGGTGCGCCCGCGCGCCCCGCCGCAGCCATGCGCGGCGTTGGTGCAGTAGTAGGGTCCGGGGTTGTCGATGTACACGCCGTCGAGGTCATACTCGGCCATCGCCTGATCGACCGCCCAAACCAGCCAGTCGGTGTACGTGCTGGCGGGGCAGGTGCTCGAGTAGGTCGTCTCGTCGCCGAAGAGCGCCTTACCGTCCTCGATGCTCATTCGCCACTCATCGCGGTGGCGTTCATGGACCTCCGACGGCCCTGTCCCCGAGAGAGTGATGTAGATCGTGGTGCGGATGCCCGCGTCGTGATAGGCGTCGATGGTGGCCTTGAGCTGCTCGGGGTCCTTCGCCTGCGGGTAGCTGAAGAACTGCTCGTCGCTGTTCCAGACGAGGCCGATGTTCTGCCCGCGCGCCAGCAGCTCCTGCGCGCCCTCAGCGCCGCCCGCGCCGAGGTTCCCCGGGTGCCGACCATGCCAGCCGACCGGTAGCGGCTTGCCCGGCGAGGCCTGCAGGCCGAGCGTCCAGCTCATCTCGCCCGCGATCTCCGTCGGCTCTCCCAGCAGGTTCGCGCGGAAGAGCAGTGCGTCGGCGGTGCGCTCGTACTGGATCTGCGTCTCCGCAGGGCCCTTCAGGTCGCCGGAGTGCTCCGTCACGAAGGTGAAGCCGCGCGCGTGATCGCCGATCCACGTCTGCGAGTGCCAGTTCTTGGCGCGCGTCCAGCCCTCTTCGGGCGGAATGTGCAGGTAGTCGTAGCCACCCCACTGCGCGTGCTCGTGCAGGAACAGTGCGCGCTCGAGCGCGATCGGCGCCTCCAGCGCGAGCCGGTCCACGGTCCCGGCTCCGGCGACCGTCAGGTTCACCTGCATGACGCCGTCGTACTCAAGCCAGCACGAGGTCGTGACGGTGAACGCGCCGGCTGTGGTGGTCGAGGCGAACTCCACTCGATCGGCGCGCTGCAGCCCGACCGTCACGTCGCCTCCCGACAGCACGTGCTCCTCGCCGCCGGCGCTCAGCGCCAGGCGCATCGGCGCGGCGAAGAGCGGCTCGCCCGCGCTGGTCATCTGCGCGGGGAAGGGCCCGGCGAGATCGTAAGTCCGACCCCAGATCGATGCGCGCGAGCCCTCGATCGTGACCGGCTCGAAGGGCACCGGCACGTCCTCCGTGACGCCCACCGGCGTCTGCAGCCACGGTTCGGCGGGGTCGGACAGGTCGATCTCAGCCATCAGCGGGCACGATGCGCCCAGAAGCACCGCGAGCAGCGTGAGCATGCGCACGGGCGATCACCTCAATGCGGGACGAGTTCGCGCGATCAGATCTGCGGCACTGCCATGTCGCGCACGCGGTCGTCGGCGGCTTTCTGCGCCGCCAGTACGGCCATCTGCGAGCGGAGGACGTCCGCCATCGGCACGAAGCGGTCGGTGCCGTGCTCCAGGTGCGAGGCGAAGTCCTCGAAGGGCGACGAGAACGGCAGCTCTGCGCTTGCCTCGATCATCGTGTCCTGCCCGCCGGAGGGGCGGATGAGGACGCCGCGCGCATCGACCGAGAGATAGCCCTCGGTGCCGGTGACGAAGAACTGCCAGCTCCGGCCGGGCATGTACGACACGTCGGCCACCACGCGCGGGCCACCGGTCATCTTCATGAGGCACTGCGCGCCGACCTGGAAGAACGGGGCCTCGGGCAGCGACTCGTTCCAGGCCTCGGCGGCGACGACCGCCTCGAACTCACGGTCGGTGCAGTAGCGCAGCATGTCCGCGCCGTGGATGAAGATGTCGTTGATGCTGCCGCCGTGCTTGCCCTCTTCGAAGTACCACGCCGGCCGCGTCGTGCCGTAGCCGAGCGGGTGCTGGCCGAAGGTGGCGGCGGCGAGGAAGTCGCCCAGGTCGCCTTCCTGCATGACGCGCCGCATGGTCTGATAGGGCGCGCCGAAGCGCATGGAAAGCTGCATCGCGACTTCGAGGCCCTTCTCATCGCAGAGCTGCTTGATGCGCTGCAGCTCGTCGATGGACGTGCACATCGGCTTGTCGCAGATCACGTGCTTGCCGTGCTCGAGCGCCTTGATGATCACCGAGCCACGCTTCGCGTAGTACTCGGCGGTCGCGACGACATCGAACTCCACGTCATCGAGGAGCTCGTCGAAGGTCGCGTGGGTGCGCTCAACGCCGGCTCGATCGAGGATCGAGAGGTCATCATCCGACTCCTCGACCACACCGACCAGCTCGCAGTAGTCCAGCTCGCGAGCCTGACTGATGAAGCTGAGGATGTGTCCGTGCCTGAATCCAACTGCGGCAACGCGTAAGGGCATCTTCGGTCCCTCCAGATGGCTGCGTGAGGCGTGCCTGCTCCCCTTCTCTGCCCGGACCTCGGGGACCTGCCCGGCAGGAGTGCCGGCCACGATAGCGAAATAGTGCTCAGACGGACGCGCAGCAGCCCGCGAGGTGGACTGAGATGGCGACGGAGCACATTCAACTCAACGTGGTCGGGATGAGCTGCGAGCACTGCCGATGCCGCGTGCAGCGAGCGCTGGAGTCGGTGCCAGGGGTGCATTCGGCGGACGTTGACCTGCGGACAGGCACGGTCAGCGTGGAGGCGGAGGAAGGCCTGATCTCGCAGGAGCAGCTCGCGGCGGAGGTCGTGAACGTTGGCTACGCGGTCGGCGGCATGAACACGCCCTGACGGACATCGGCGCCGCCGCTACCGCTCCCACGCGAAGCCATAGACCTCGGGATGGCGGTCGTCGAGCATGGGGGCGTTGTCCGCGCGCGCCAGGTCGCAGGTGTGCACGAGGAACTCGCCGCCGTGGGTCACCTGCGCCGCGATCTCCCCGTTCGGATCGGTGATGAGGCTTTCCTCTGGATGCGTGAAGCAGATCCAGCAGGTGTTCTCGTATGAGCGCGTCTGCATCCAGCCGGCGTTGCGCGCCCCGCGCATGCCGTAGGTGGGCATGAGGACGATGCGCGCGCCCTTGATACGCAGCGTTCGGATGATCTCCGGCCAGCGCCGGTCCGCGCAGATGCAGATGCCGACTGTGCCGAAGTCCGTCTCGAAGATCGGCAGCGCGCGTCCATGCTCGTAGCGCGGGTTGACCTGCAGCTTGTCGTAGCGTCCCACGAGCGTGCCGCCGGGGGCGATGAGATGCGCGCTGTTGAAGAAGCCCTCGGCGCGCTGCTCGGATAGCCCCGCCACCAGCCAGACGCCCGCTTCGGCCGCGATCTCCCGCAGACGCGTGGCGCGCGGACCGTCGGGCCCCGGCTCGCACACCTCCGCGAACCGCTCCGGCGTCCAGCCCTCCTCGTGGATCACGTAGCCATCGACGAAGG
Source organism: Candidatus Zipacnadia bacterium (assembly GCA_029821635.1). Lineage (GTDB taxonomy): Bacteria > Armatimonadota > Zipacnadia > Zipacnadales > UBA5352 > UBA5352. Next base: position 7,363 of record JALGSW010000058.1, on the reverse strand, counting down.
CCTCCGGTGTGATGACGACCTCCGCGCCCGCGGCCGCCACCTGGGGGACGAGGCGTTCGAGCGTCGCCATGTTCGCCCCGGGCTCCCACTTGCGTGGCACCGCGCGGATCATCCCGACCGTCACGCTGTCCGGGCTCTCACTCACAGTTTCTGCTCCAGCACCACGTAGTCGCAGTCTGTCATCCCCAGCCGCCTGTAGGCGAGCAGCGCCGGCTCATTCGCGCTATGCACGTAGAGCCTCACGGACGCCGCGGAGGCCTCGCGCGCGCGGTCGAGGATGTGCCGGTAGATCCGCCCGAAGACGCCCTTGCGCCGCCACTTCGGCACCACGTAGACGCTCTGCAGCCACCAGTACTCACAGCAGCTCCAGTCGCTCCACTCGGTGGTGACGAGGGACTGGCCGATCAGGCCCTCGTCGGCCTCGGCGACGTAGTAGACGCCCTTCGAGCGATCGGCGAGCGCGGTGCGTACCGCCGCCTCCACGATCTCACGGTTGAGCTCCACGTCCTCGCTATCACGCGCCATCGCGACGACGAAGTCGGTCACGATGCGGAAATCCTGCGCCTGTGCCTCGCGGATCACAATGTGCTCGGGCGACATGGCGACGCCTCCTCATTGCGTGTGATGCCCGCAGTTTCGCGCGGGCGGGCGCCGGTCCCTCCATCGTACAGAGAAGCGCCCCCGCGGGTTGCGGGGGCGCGAGTGTGCTGTGCCGCGTGCTGTCGATCAGCCCTTGAGGATCTGGGGGTTGACCGGTGTGGGCGGCTGGTCGCCGGCGAGGAAGTTGAGGATGTTGCTGACCGCGAGGTCGGCCATCTCCGTCCGCGTCTCGATCGACGCGCTGCCAAGGTGCGGAAGCAGCACGACGTTGTTGAGGTCGCCGAGGCCCGGCTTCATCGCGGGCTCGTCCTCGAACACGTCAAGCGCAGCGCCCTTGATGACGCCGTCGCGCAGCGCCTTGACGAGCGCGACCTCGTCGATGACCGGGCCGCGCGAGGCGTTGATGAGGTAGCCGTTCTCGCCGATAAGCTCGAGCTCGCGCTTGCCGATCAGATGATGCGTCTCATCCATCAGCGGCACGTGAACGGTGACGTAATCGGAGCGCTCGAGCAGTTCGTCCATCTCGACCTTCTCGGCGTTGACAAGCTGCTCGGCGATCGGCGGGAGTGTGAACATGTCGGAGTAGAGGATCTTCATGTCGAAGCCCATCGCGCGGCGGGCGACGGCCTGGCCGATCTGCCCGATGCCGACGATGCCGAGCGTCTTGCCGTAGACGTCTGAGCCGAGCAGCAGCATCGGCGCCCAGCCGACGTATTTGCCGGCGCGCATGAACGCGTCGCCTTCAACGGTGCGGCGCGCGATGGACATCAGCAGCGCCCAGGTGAGGTCCGCGGTCGTCTCGGTGAGCACGCCGGGAGTGTTGGTGACGAGCACACCGCGCTCGGTGGCGGCGTCCACGTCGATGTTGTTGTAGCCTACGGCGTAGTTCGCGACGATCTTCAGGTTCGGCGCCGCGTCCAGAAGCTCACCGTCGATCGTGTCGGTAAGCAGACACAGGAGGCCGTCAACGTCCGCGACTGCCTCCAGGAGCTCTGCGCGATCGAGCACACGATCGTCGGGGTTGACGTCCCAGTTCACCTCTCCGGTGAGGCGATCCAGCGCAGACTGGGGGACCTGCCGGGTAACGTAGACTTTCTTCACGTCCGTCACACCCTCGTTCGTGTTTGTGCGTCGCGGCTGGAACAAGGGCGCGTCGTGTGCCCGTTCCTGCGGTCCGCGTCGCATCGTTTGCGGTTGGGCAAGATTTCTGCAATAGGGACGCCGAACGATCAGTATACCGCCGTCGGCCTCGCTTGGTCAACCCGAAGATGCGCCTGATTTCCCTGCGGCTGCGCGCCGGGCGTCAGCGCACCAGTGCGGCTGCATAGTATCCGACGACTTCGGGCGCCGGCATGACGTCGCCGGAGTTGGCGTAGGCGAGTGACTTCGCGGTCGTGGCGCCCATGGCCTGCGCGGCGATTATCGTCGCCGCAACGGGCCCCGGCCCGCACATCGAGATATGCCGCGCGGCCTGCTCGGCGATCAGCCCCTCGGCGTCGAGTTGCTCGATGCGCCGAATCAGCACGTGGTCCTGCTTGCGCGCGACGGCTGCCGATTCGTAGTGCGTCATGTCCGTGCTGGCGATCACGACCGCGTCGCGACCCTCGACTGCCGCTGCGATGGCCTGCCCGACCGCCCGCGCGCTCTCAATATCCTGCGCGCCCATCATCACCGGCACGAACAGCAGCGCCTCCTCGTAGAGGTACTGCAGGAACGGGAGCTGCACCTCGAGGCTGTGCTCGGCGCGGAATGCCTCGGGTGCCGTTTCGAAGCTCGGCAAGGCCCCGGCGATGTCCTCGGCGACGTCCTCGGCGATCGTCACGAGCCCCAGTGGGGTGCGCCACGCGCCTGAGGTCTGCACGGCCGACGCGAAGCCGCCGCGCCCGTGGTTGAGTCCGACAACGACCGCGACGTCCGGGTGTCCGTCCTCGGCGAGCGCGCAGTAGGCGTGCGCCGCGATGTGCCCCGAAAACGCGTAGCCCGCGTGCGGGCTGATCAGCCCGACGCACTCACGGGAACGGCTGTCCACGATCTCAGGCAGATGCCCGGGGCCGAGGGCGTGCATGAAGCTTGCCTCGATCTGTCTCGCCAACTCAGTCGTGCCGGCCGGGTAGAACTGCCCGGCTACGACGGGCATTCGAATGGACTCGGGCATGACGCGCGCCTCCCACTGACCTCCAACCACTCATCGACCACGAACCACTGACAACGAACAGCTAACGACTCTCCAGCAACCGCAGCACGGCGTCAACGGCGTCCTCCAGCGACGCGAGCTCGTCGTGGCCGTCCGCACGCCGGCGCAGTTCGACCTTGCCCTCATTGCGCGTGGTGCGGCCGACGACGACGCGCACCGGGCAGCCGATCAGGTCGGCTTCGGCGAACTTCACGCCGGGCGATGCGTCGCGCTCGTCGTAGAGCACCTCAATGCCGCGGTCCCCCAGGTCCGAGTAGAGGTTATCCGCGATGGCCCGCAGCTCGTCGTCATCCGGCGAGAGAAGCAGGATCGTGGCATCGAAGGGAGCGGCCTCCCGCGGCCACATGATGCCCGAATCGTCGTGATACTGCTCGACCAGCGCGGCCACAATGCGGCTCACGCCGATGCCGTAGCAGCCCATGATGCACGGGCTCTCGGTGCCTTCGGCGTCACGGAAGGTCGCGTCCATCGCCGAGGAGTACTTCGTGCCGAGCTTGAAGACGTGCGCCAGCTCGATGCAGCGATGGGCCTCCAGCGTGCCGGTGGCGCAGTGCGCGCACGCGTCGCCGTGGCAGGCCTCGCGCAGGTCCGCCCAGTCATCCACCTCGAAGTCGGCCCCGAGGTTGACGTTCACGAAGTGCGCGTCATCCTGGTTCGCGCCGGTGACGAAGTCGCTCAGCGCACTGACCTCATGGTCGGCGATGATGCGGACGTCGTCGGGGAGCCCGACCGGTCCGGCGAAGCCGACGCGGGCGCCGGTGAGCTCGCGCACCTCAGCGTCGTTGGCCATGCGAAGCTCCTCGCCCTGAACGTTGCGGGCGAGCTTGAAGTCGTTGAGGGCGCGGTCGCCGCGCACGAGCGCCGCGATGAAGCCCTCGTCCGAGCGGAAGAGCAGCGTCTTGACGAGTCGATCGGGCGTCACGCCCAACATCGCGGTGACCTGCTCGACGGTCTTCGCGTCGGGCGTGTCCACCAGCTCGCGCGTGCTCGCGGCCGCGGGCTCGATCGGCTGGGGCGCCCGCGAGGTCGCGCACTCGGAGTTGGAGGCGTAGTCGCACGAGTCGCACATGTAGACGGTGTCTTCGCCGTTCTCGCTCAGCAGCATGAACTCGCGCGTGTCGGTGCCGCCGATCGAGCCCGCTTCGGCCTCGACGGTGACGACCGGCAGGTTCAGCCGCTCGAAGATGCGCACGTAGGCGTCGAACATCGCATCGTATGAGCGATCGAGGCCCTCACGATCGCGGTCGAAGCTGTAGGCATCCTTCATGATGAACTCTTTGCAGCGGATGAGCCCGGCGCGCGGCCGGAGCTCATCGCGGAACTTCACCTGGATCTGGTAGAGCGTGGCCGGGATCTCCCGGTAGGAGTCGAGGTCCATGGCGACGAGGTCGGTCACGACCTCCTCGTGTGTGGGGCCGAGGCAGAACTCGCGCTCGGCACGGTCGATCACGCGTAGCGGCGTCGGGGCGAATGTGTCCCAGCGCCCGGAGCGCTCCCACAGCTCGCGCGGATGGAGGACGGGCATGAGCACCTCGTGGGCGCCCGCCGCGTTCATCTCCTCGCGGATCACCTGCTCGACCCTCTGCAGCACGCGCAGGCCCATCGGCAGCCAGTTGAAGATCCCGGCGCCGACGGGGCGGATGAAGCCGCCGCGCAGCAGCAGCCGGTGGCTCGCGATCTCAGCCTCAGCCGGCGCCTCGCGCAGCGTGCGGATGTAATACTGTGATGCCAGCACAGCAAGTCCTCCTCAGTCTCGGTTGTCGGCGCCCGCGCGCTCGTCGGCCACCCGCCGGGCTTCAATCATCAGTTCGTCCACCGCGCGCTCGATCGGCACGGTGCGCAGTTGCTCGCCGGCGGCGAAGATCACCGCACGCCCGCGTCCGGCCGCAAGCCCGACGTCCGCCTGCCGCGCCTCGCCCGGCCCGTTGACCTCGCAGCCCATGACCGCGACGGTCAGCGGCGCGTCGAGCTCATGCAGACGCTTCGCCGCCTCGCGCGCGATGGGGGGGAGGTCCACCTGGCAGCGCCCGCAGGTGGGGCAGGACGTCAGCCACGGGCCCTCGCGCAGGTCGAGCGAGCGCAGCAACAGCACGCCGACCTCGACCTCGTCCTCGGGCGGATCGGTCATCGAGACGCGGATCGTGTCGCCGATGCCGTCCGCCAGCAGGATCGCCAGGCCCGCGGCGGACTTGACCGCCGCCGCACAGCCGAAACCGGCCTCGGTGATGCCCAGGTGCAGCGGCAGATCACTGCGGCCGGCGAATTCGCGGTTCGCCGCCACCGTCATCGGGACCTCCGGGGCCTTGATCGCCACCACGAGGTCCTCGAAGCCGAGGCGGTTCATGCGCGCGACGGTACGCGAGGCGCTCTCGGCGAGCCCCTCGGCGGTGACGCGGCCGTCGGATCCAAGCAGGTCCTTCTCCAGCGAGCCGGAGTTGACGCCGACGCGGATCGGGATGCCGGCGTCCGTCGCGGCCGCGATCACCGCGGCGAGGCGCTCGTCATCGCCGATGTTGCCGGGGTTGATGCGCAGCTTGGCCGCACCGGCGCGCGCGCACTCAACCGCGATCCGGTAGTCGAAGTGCACGTCCGCGACGATCGGCGCGGGCGACTGCGTGGCGATCTGTCCGAAGGCCTCGACGGCGTCGAGCGACGGCACCGCGATGCGCACGATCTCGGCGCCCGCATCGGCCGCGCGCCCGACCTGCGCCAGCGTGGCCTCGACGTCGCGGGTGTCGGTCTTCGTCATTGTCTGAACGCTGACCGGCGCGCCGCCGCCGATCTGCACGTCGCCCACGGCGACCGGGCGCGTGTCGCGGCGCGGCCAGCAGGCCGGCGAGCCGTCGTCGGAGCTCATATCAGTGCGCGCCCTCACGGTGTCTGGAAGATTACGAGGTTGAGGATGTCGCGGAATGTGATGACAAGGAACAGCCCCAGGAGGATCGCGACGCCCGTGACGGTCAGGCCGACCTCGATCTTCTGGTTGACGCGCCTGCGTATGACACCTTCGACGACCAGCAGGACGATCCTGAAGCCGTCGAAGGGCGGGAATGGCAGCATATTGATGATGGCGAGGTTCGCGCTGATCAGCCCCGCCACGGAGGCGACGGCGGTCCAGCCGATCCGCGCCTGATCGGCGGTCACGGCCGCGATCCCCACCGGTCCGGAGGCCTGCGGCGCGACCTCCCCCTTAACCATCTTGAAGAGCCAGTCCGCGGTCATCACCACGGCACCGACGGACCGCAGGACCCCGTGTTTGAGCGCTTCGGGGAGGCTCGCCGGGCGCGTCTCCCCGTGCAGCACCACGCCGATTCGCCCGACGGCCTTGTGCGCGGCGGTCATCCGGCCCGCCTCGTCCGTGGTGGGCACACGCGCCCACTCCTTGCTCGGGACGACTGTCAGGTCCAACTCGCGGCCGTCCCGCAGAAGCGTCAGCTTCACGGGCTGCTCGGGGTGCTCGGAGATGTACGCGATCGACTCGTTCGGCCCGATCGGCGCGAGCGTCATGCCGAGCGTGCGCTCAAGCAGCGGCCCGGCCCTATCGACAGGCACACTGGCGGTAAAGTCCGGCGGCACCGGAAGCGCCAACGTCTCCATGGTCTCGAAGGTGCCGTCCTCGCCGAACCGCGCGACCTCGACCTCAACGCTCGGCCCGGCTCTCGCAGGCTGCTCTTCAGTCGCAGGCTGCTCCGTTGTGTCAGCCTCTTGCCGGGCGCTGATCATCAGGCCCACGAGCTGGTGGGGGAGATCGACGGGGTCGCCGCCCGCCTCGTAGATGCGGTCGTAGCGCCTCAGCCCGGCGCGGGCCGCGAGCCCGTCCGGCTCAGCAGCGGTCAGCAGCAGGCTGTCGTTGATACCGTCGATAGCGACGATCTCGTCCCCGGCCTCGATCCCCGCTCGTGCCGAGGGGGTGTCGGGCAGGACCTTGGTGATGCTGATCTGCGTGCCGGGGAAGACGGCGATGCCCGAGGCAACCGTGACGGCGATGAACGCGAGGGCCGCGAGGACCACGTTCATGACTGAGCCCGCCAGCAGCACGGCGGCGCCTTTCCACCGCGCGAACGCGTAGAAGCCGCGCGGATCCGGCTCGGCGCCGGGCTCCATGCCCACGATGCGCACGTAGCCACCCAGCGGGATCAGGTTGATCCGGTAAGAAGTCTCCCCGCGCTTGAAGCCCCACAGCGCGCGGCCGAAGCCGATCGCGAACTCCTCGACCTTCATGCCGATGAGCTTCGCGAGGGCGAAATGCCCCAGTTCGTGGAAGAAGATGCAGGCCCCCAGCACGAGTACGACCGCGAGGACGCCGTTGAACGCACTACCGATGCTCTCAATCATTCAACCAGACACTCCAGTGAGATAGACACCCCGCGGCCCTGGTCGGCAGCGCGGGGTGCGTAGCTGTCACAGTGTACCCGCCCCGCTCTCCGAAGGCAAGGCCCGGCCGGCGAGTGTAGTGGCAAAGTGATAATGTCCGGTTGTGGCAAAGTAGAAATGTCCTCCTGCCGCGGGGCATGCCCCGCGGCGCGGCGAACAGAGAGGGCATGGACCTGATAATGAGCCCCAAAGAGC
>JALGSW010000057.1 GCA_029821635.1 Candidatus Zipacnadia bacterium | reverse complement strand
CGCGTGGAGTGAGTACCCGTCGGCGGAGAGGTGGCGCAACGCCGCGCAGGTCGCGGTGTCACTCACGTGGGGCGTCTACGCAGCGCTGAACCTCGCCTGGGGCATGACGCGCCGGGCGCGGTCGGCGCGCTGGCTGGGGCTGGTGGTGCTCGCGGCGGCCGTGCTGAAGCTCTTCATCTGGGACCTCTCGTTCCTCGAGCAGCCCTACCGTATCATCTCATTCGGCGTGCTGGGCCTTGTGCTGATCGGAGTGGCGTGGGCCTACAGTCGCTACGGAGACCGCCTCCGCGAGTTGACATAGCCGCTCCAGCCCACATACGCACGGAGGCCCTGGAGCCGCTGCGGCGAAGAGCCGTGCGCACCACCTACCGACGCTTTGATCCGGAGGGAAGCCGATGCGCCGTCTCCTGTGTGTTCTGATCGCCACCATCGTAGTACCCTGCGCTGCGCAGGATGCAGTGCAGCCGACCGTCGCTGGCCCGCAACTCGGGCGCACCGTCAGTCTCGCCGATTTCGCCGCAGCCGTCGATGACGGTGACTGGGCCCCCGCCCTGCAGGCGGCGATCGACTCATTCGCCGCCGATGACGCCGCCCAGCCTGGCGGGACGCTGACCATTCCGCCCGGCGTCTATCCGATCGGCCGCCCCGTCATCCTCGGGACCGATCGCGGTCAGTGGGGCCTGCACATCACCGGCTACGGGGCGACGCTCCTTGGTACCGAGGCGCTCGACGCGTTCGACGATGCGGACGCCCTCGGCGAGCGCCAGCCGGAGGAGGTCGAGCTCGGCATCCCGATCCTCTCTATTCGGGGCATGGAGGGCGTTGAGGGCGGCAACTTCTGCATCGAGGGCCTGACCTTCGACCGCCGGCAGCGCGGCAACGGCGTGGGTATCTCACTGCCGATGGGCCATGGCGTCGCCAAGAACACGACCTTCCGCAGCGTGAAGGTCATGGCGCAGAATGTCGGCGTGCACATCAACTACCAGTGGCAGATCTTCTTCGCCGAGTGCATGTTCCGCGGCAACCAGCGTGGGATGGTCATTCAGAACCACGGCAACAACATCGGCATCAGCAACTGCACCTTCCGCCGCAACAACTTCGAGGGACTGGTCATCGGCCCCGACCGTGGGGAGTGGGGCTCCAACGCGCAGCACATCTCCGGATCAATCTTCGAGTCGAACAAGGGCTACGGGCTACTGCTGCTCAGCAGCGGGCAGACGGTCGTCACCGGCTGCTACTTCGAGGCCAACGGCAATCACCTCGGCCTTATGAGCCCGTGGGAGACCACCATCGACACGAACCTCTTCTGGGGCTACTACGGGCACGGATGGCGCCGCAACGACTTCTCCGACAACGCCTGCGTCGTCATCCGCGGCGCAAGGCGGCTGCAGATGCGCAACAACAAGTACGCGGCGGCGAGCGCGTGGTTCCGCCGGCCGGAGGATGGCGAGCGCTGGGAGTACGTTCCGGTGCCCCCGGGACCGGGCGGCATTGCGGAGAGAGCGCCGAAAGAGCCAGAGCAGGAGGAGGGCTTCGTCTACGAGCGGCGGCCGGTGGCGATCATGATCGCGGGCACGCTCGACGGCGACTTCGTCCTCGATGCGCTCCCCGATGTGCATCAGGATGCGTCGGTCGCGACGACGGCCATCGCGAGGGACACCGGCCTGAGCTACTACCGCTACAACGAGGCCACGAATCGCTTCGAGGAGCGATCGCTGCTGGGCGCGCCCGCGCACGCCGAGGAGTAAGCTGCGCGGCCACTTACAGCAAAGCCCCGCCGGAGTCGCCGGCGGGGCTTCGCGTACAGGTTCGCGTCTGATGAGCCTACGCCATCTTCGGCCGCACGGGCTCGCCGGCGCGGGAAGATGCGTTCGCGGCGAGAGTCACGTCGGCGGTGCGCAGACCGTCCTCGTACGAGCAGGGGATGAGCGACTGGTCGCCCGCGAGGATCGCGCGCACGAAGGCTTCGTCGATGTGCGCGGGCGCGCCCGGCATCTCCTGCGCCTCGCCCGCGAGGTCGGGGGCCTCCAGGCCCATCACGGACACCTGGCCCGCTGACCAGCCGACGATCTGATCGCGCAGCAGGAAGTTGAGGTCGCTCTTCCCACCGCCCTGCATCATCATCGGGCTGGTGGTAACGGTGGCGATGGTCCCGTTGTCGAAGGTGAACATCGCGGCCTGACTGTCCGGGATCGCGATGCCCTCCACGTCGCCCATCGCGAGCAGATCATAGTGCGCATAGACCTCGACGACCTCGTGGCCGGTCAGGTAGCGCATCAGGTCCACCTGGTGCGTCGTCTGCTCGTGGAGCTGGCCGCCCGACTGGTCCATCACGCGCCACCACGGCACGCCGGGGAAGCCGCCCCAGCGGTGCGAGCTGATCATCGCGACCGTGCGGTCGGCGAGATAGGCCCTGATCCGCTGCGAGGTGTCCATCAGCCGAAGCTGGTAGCCGACCGAGGAGAGCACGCCCGCTGCGCGGATCGCGTCGAGGATCTCCAGGCCCCGGTCCATCTCTACCACTACGGGCTTCTCCACGAACAGGTGCAGCCCGGCCTGCGCGGCAAGTATCTCCGCGTCGGTGTGCGCAAAGGGCGGGATCGAGATGTAGAGCGCATCCATCTCGACCTCGTCGAGCATGGCGTGGTAGTCGGCGAACGCCGCGCCGCCGAACTCCTCGACGGCACTACCCGCCGCGTCCTCGGACAGGTCACAGATCGCGACGATCCGCGCCTGCTCGACATCGCCCAGGCGTGTCATGTGCCCGCGGGCATTCCCGCCCGCGCCGATGAAGCCGATCTTCACTTCGGACATGCTGATGCACTCCCCACGTAACGTGTCGGTCCATGCGACTGGGCCTTCGCCTCGGCGCCAGGCCGCACCTGCTCACGGGGCCGCGACCGGCTCTTCGACAGTCACGGGCGCGGGAGCCGGTTCCAGCGTCACACTGACCCTCAGACCGAGCGCGTGCGCCATCTGCGCGATCGTCTGCAGCGTCGGATTGCCCGGATCGGCCATGAAAGCGCTGACGTGCTGGCGGCTCACGCCGAGCCTGCGAGCCAACTCGGACTGCGAGACCCCCTGCTCCTCCATGGCGATGCAGATGTGCCGCAGGAACAGTTCCGCAGCGTAGATCGCCAAGAACTCAGGATCATCCTGCCAGCCCTCGTACAGGTCCTCGAACCCAATCTCTGTCTCCAATGCAGTACTCCTTCCCACGGACCTAACCTCCGTAGCGCCGCACGTAGAGGTCACGTAGCTCACGTGCCCGAAGCACCTGCTGGCCCGGTGCTCTCTGACCGGTCTTGAAGAACCCGTGCGTCAACACGATGAGGCCCTGCCCCGCGTAGAAGAACGGGATCCTGTGCTGCCCTATCTTGATCTCGTATATGCCGTGGCCAAGATCACCGTACTGCTCCGGCTTCGGCTTCGGTCCCTGGCTAGCCGTTGCCAGAATCCGGGCAAATATCTTCCTCTGCTCTGCTGTCGAGAGGCCGGTCAAGTACTGCTTGATCAGTGAGTCGATCGCCTTCGGTGGCCGCTTGATCATCCGTATCTCGAACTTGTAGCCCGGCTCACGTGTTTCGCGCAGCACAACGTAGCTGACCATAGGCCGTCTCAATCCCCCCTCGGGGCATGCTTCATGTTAACCTGTAGGTTGACACCTGTCAAGTATCCTGCCGCAGTCCGTCCCAGGAGTGCCCGCGTTCGTTGCGGTCCCGCGACTAACCTTCCCCCACGCGGCGAAGAAGGACCTCAGCCCGCCATCGGCGAACGCGCCCTCACATCGCTCAGCACGCCCCAGACCGCCGGAGGGATCGCCATGACCATGCCCGGACTGATCCTCAACGATGACGCCAGCAACTTCCTCTACGCCGCGGACGTCGTCTCGCGCGAGGACCTCGACGTCTACCTCGCGCGGCTGGAGGGCACGCAGGTGGGGATGGTCTCGTGGTGCGTGGCGTTCGGCGGCTACGTGACCTACTACGAGAGCGAGGTCACCGAGCCAGTCGGCTCGGGCTTCGTGCTGCATGATGACGTGAAGCAGGCGCGTTTCGCGCACAACCGCATGGCGCTGGCCGCCGAGGTCGGCGACTACTGCGGCTACGTCTTCGAGCGCCTCGCGGAGATGGGCATTCCCGCGCTCGCGAGCTTCCGCATGAATGACGCGCACATGAGCAGTTCCCCAACAGGCCCCGTCGCGGGGCGCTTCTGGATGAACCACCGCGAGTGGTGCCTCGGCGAACCGTTCGGCTACTACGGGTCGTGCCTCGACTACACGCAGCCGCCCGTGCGCGAATACCTGCGCCGGCTCGTGCTGGAGGTGCTCGGGAAGTTCCCGCAGATCGCCGGTGTCGAGCTCGACGCGATGCGCTCGCCCTTCTTCTTCCCCGACGGCGAGGGCCGCGCGAAGGCGCCGATCATGACCGGCTTCGTGCGCCGGATCCGCCGAGACCTGGACGAGGCTGCCGAACGCGCGGGCCGCGAGCGCTACCTGCTGCGCATGAACGTTCCGCGCGATCCCGAACTCGCGCTGGAGAGCGGCCTCGACGTGGCGACGTGGGCGGAGGAGGGGCTGCTCGATGGCATCGCGGCGGGCTGCTACAACACGGACTTCCAACTCCCGATGGAGCAGTGGCGCGACGTGCTGGGCGGGCGCATCCCGGTGCACGCCTACGTGAACTGCTCGCACGCGATGGGCGAGTATCTATCGCTGGAGAGCTTCCGCGGGGCAGCCGCCAACGCCTGGGGAGCGGGCGGTGACGGCGTCTATCTCTTCAACTTCCCATGCCTCGATGAGACCTCCCGGCTGATCCCGGTGCCCGTTGAGCGACCGCCCTATCCCACCGTTGACTTCGAGGTGCCCGGCCGCCACGCGAGCGTCAGCCGTACGCGCAACGCCCTCGGCGAGTTGGGCGACGCCGAGGGCCTGAAGGCGCTTGACCGCGACCTGCTCTTCTACTCCGAGGCGCACAAGTTCCGCCACTACGCGCCCGGCTGGCCGACCATCCAGCGCCTCGATCCCGCGCCCGCCGAGCTGCCCTGGCGCTGCTACGACGTGGCCGAGGGCGCGTCCGTGCGTATCGAGCTGAAGACCGTCGGCGTCAGCACGCGCGACGACTTCGCCTTCGCGCTAAACGAGCAAGCCATCGATACGAGCGCAGTCGAGCGTCTACATGCACCCGGCGGCCGCGACGCTCGCGTGCACTCGATCCCGCTGGAGCCCTACTCAGTCTACACGCTCACGGTCGATCCGAGCCTGCTTCGCGATGGTGAGAACACGCTGACCGTGACGTTGACGGACGCCGACCCGCTGCTTCTCGGCGAGATGGCAGTGCGCGAAATGCGCGTGAGCGTGCGGCACTGAACTGCGAGGACGCCCGTCGTTGCCGTCCTCCCCCCTCCTCCCGCCTGCGAGCGCAGCGAGCCAGGGAGAGGGGGGCCGGGGGGGTGAGGCCGCCGTTCGCATCGCGCGGGCCGGGCGCGCCTACTCCCCGCCGCCCATCTTGCGCGTCGCCAGCGCCTGGCGGATGCTCTCCGCGACCTGCCGCGCGAGCACCTCGGAACCCTCGCGTGAGAAGTGCACGTTCTCCGGGCGCTGGATCACGCCTAGCTGCGGCAACGCGAACCCGTACAGGTCATCGATCGCCACCGAGTGCTCGGTCATGACCGCCGCCGCGACCTGGTTGTACGCAATGGCGTCCTCGGAAGCGCGCGGCGGGCCGTTCACGGGGTCGGGCACCGGCGTCGTGGACGCCCATACAACCTCCGCGCCCGTCTGCTTGAGCCGCACCACGATCTGCTCCAGGTTCTCCTCATACTGCTCGATCGGCACCTGGCAGCTCCCGTCCTCCAGCTTCTTCAGGTCATGAAGGCCGAAGTTCAGGTGGATGACGTCCCACTCCCCGTCCCCCAGCCACGCCTCAAGATTCGCCACGCCACGTGAGGTCGGGCCGCAGTTTTGCGGGGCACGGTGCACGTTCGCCTCCTCCGCGAGCTTCTCACGCACCGGTAGCGTGTAACCCACCGAGATCGAGTCCCCGAGCAGCAGCACGCGCGGCAGCTCCGGATTGTCCTCGATCGGCAGGAACTCCGCGCGCACCTCGGCCGCAACAGCCATCCACGGTGTCAGCAGCAGTAGTGCCATCAGCAATCCCTCCACTCCTTCAGCCGGCAGTGATAGGCAGACGCCCGTGCTCCTGGACGGCGCGGTTGATCGTCATGCATCCGTCGATCCAGCGGTTCGGCGGCATGTCCTCAGTGATCCCGATGAGGAAGCCGTTGCCGGGCGCGGCCTGCTTGAGCATCTCGACCGTCACCCGCACCATCTCCTCATCGCTGCACAGGAAGACCGAGGACGGGTAGTTGATCCACAGCGCCTTGTCCGGCCACGCGGCACGCGCGTCCGCGACGCTCATGTCCGTGTCGGGCTCGGGGCTGAACGCCTCGATGTAGTCGAGCGAGGTCTCGGCGATGGCGTCCGCGATCACCCGCGTGTTGGCGTCGAAGTGGCAGCCGACGAGCTTGCCCGCCGGCTGCAGCACCTCGCAGCACTCTTCGTAGTTCGGCAGGTAGTACTCGCGGAAGCGCGCCTCGCCGATGACCTCGGGAGTAACGTTCCCGCCGTAGTTGAACTGCTTGCAGGGCGAGGCGGCCAGCACAGGATAGGTCTTCCGCCGCTCCTCGACCAGCGCGTCGTAGAGCTTGAGCACCTCGTCGCGCCGCTCCACCCACTCGATCGCGAAGGCCTCGACGCCCATCCAGTGATGGACGATGAGCTGCATCGGCTCAAGGCCGACGGCGCCGCGCATCACCGCGTCGCCGCCCTTCATCTCGCTCATGCGCACGAAGCCCTCGTAGCTCGGCACGACCTCCACGTCCGACGCGTACGCAAGCAACGCGGCGTAGTCCTCCGGGCCCTTGAACATCTTCTCAAGGTGCCAGGTCGTGAAGCCCGCCGGTTGCACGAGGGTGCTCAGCTCGCCCGCGGTCGTGCGGGTGACGGTCCGCGTGACCCCCCGCCCTTCCTCCACGTAGCTGTGACTCTCGCTCCCGACCACGTTCGGCCTGCGCACGCCGAAGACGCCCGGGCCGCGCTGAACGATGCACAGGCCCTCGTTGCGCATGACCCGTTCGGCCTCGCACTGCGGGATCATGCACTCGTAGATCGTGAACGGGACGTGATCCACGTCCTCGAACAGCAGCGTTCTCTCTACGCGCTCGCGCGGCGTCATCGGCATCGGCGACTCCTCCAGTCGTGGTGTGCGCGGGAGGTTCGACGACAACCGCGGCGTCGCCTCCCTGCCGGGCGGGAGGACTCGGGGCCGCGAGGGCGAATTGTGCCCCGGCCGCACTCCCTGAGAATGACGAAGCGAGGTATTGTGATGAGCAAACTTGCGATTGATGGTGGCACTCCCGTTCGCACCGCCCCGTGGCCCGCGCGGCTGCAGATCGACGACCGCGAGATCAACGCCGTGATGGAGCTCATGACCGCCGCGAAAGCCGGCGGAGCTTTCGACCGCTACGGCGGCGTCCACGTCGATGACTACGAAGTGAAGTTCGCCGAGCTCATCGGCACGAACTGGGCGACCGGCATGAGCGCCGGGACCGCCGCGGTGCACTCGGCCCTCGGCGCGCTGCGCCTCGAGCCCGGCACGGAGGTCATCTCCTCGCCGATCACCGACCAGGGCGCGGTCATGCCCGTGGTCGCGCAGGGCTGCATACCTGTCTTCGCCGACGCCTCGCCCGAGTGCATGAACATGAGCCCCGAGGGCATCCGCGCGAAGCTCACCGACCGCACCGGCGCGATCATCTGCGGCCACATCGCGGGGATCCCGTGTGAGATGGACGAGATCATGGCGATCGCGCAGGAGCACAACCTGTTCGTAATCGAGGACTGCGCGCAGGCCCACGGTGCGAGCTACGGCGGCAAGCTCGTCGGCTCCATCGGCGACTTCGGCGCGTACTCGCTGATGAGCGGCAAGCACACCGTCGCGGGCGGCCAGGGCGGCATGGTCACCACCGATGACGAGGAGCTGTACTGGAACGCCAAGCGCTTCGCCGACCGCGGCAAGCCCTTCAACTCCGAGGTGGGCGGCAACCTGTTCCTCGGCCTCAACTACCGCATGACCGAGCTTGACGCCGTGATCGGCAAGGTGCAGCTCGGCAAGATGATCGACATCGCCGACCGCCGCCGGGCGTTCGTGAACACGCTTGAGGAGCAGATCGCCGACCTGCAGGCCTTCAGCGTCTGCTGGTATCCGGAGAAGTCCGACCCGGCGTGGTGGTTCCTGCTGATCCGCATCCACGTGGACAAGCTCACCTGCGACAAGGCGGGCGCGGTGCAGGCGATCGCGGCTGAGGGCATCCCGATGGGCATGAACTACGGTGCGGTCGCCACGAAGGCGCACTGGCTGGAGGAGCAGTGCGCATTCGGCCGCGAGAGCCACTTCCCGTGGGACTGTGTCTGGCCGGACGGCGACTGGGAGTGGGCGCTGGACGTGCCGAACGCGTGGAAGGCCGACGAGAACCACATGCGCATGGCGGTGCACGAGTGCTGCGATGAGCAGACCGCCCTCGACACCGCCGAGGCCCTGCGCAAGGTCGAGGCGGCGTATCTGGCGTAGCGGCAGCAACAACGGCGTTCGCCGCTGCCGCGATGGCCGCGATCCCGTCGACGAGCGCGAGAGTGTGCTTCAGTCGACTCGCTGCGCTAGCATCACAATGTTGTGGTGGTACATGCCCTCGTCCTCCACGGGAAGTCGCCGGAGCGGGAAGTGCTTCGCGAGATAGGCCATGCGTGCAATAGGGGTCGCCCGGAGTAGTGCGCGCATGATCCTCTTTGGCAGGCTTCGGGCTGTCGTGCGTCGGGTCAGGTCGGCAGGACTGCGCTCCGGCTTGTCCACAGTTACCTCCCGCTCGATTGCCGTGCCGACTGAGACCGTTGAGGTGGCTCTTGGGGCGAGCCCTGTTCGCGCCGCCAGTTCCTCGAGCGCCTGCGGAGTGTAGTACACAACGTGATCGAAGTGGCTCGTGAATCCGTACCAGCGACTGCCGTGGCGTATGCCGAGATTGAGGTTGGGGGTCACCAGCAGGAGATGGCCACCGGGGCGCAGCAATGTCCGTGCGTGCCGGAGTAGCGATCCCGGGTCGGAAACGTGCTCTATCAAGTCGATCGCTGTGATCAAGTCGAACGTCTTGCCCTCCAATCCGGCGTGCGGGAGGGCACCTGCATGTACTCCGCATCCTGCCCAGTCGTGAGCATACCGCGCGGCTACGGGCGACACGTCGATGCCTTCGGGTCGGGCACCATGTTGGGACAGCAATACCAGAAGAGCACCCGCGCCAGTGCCGATGTCAAGCACATCACATCCCGCGAGGTGGATTCCGTGCCGACCGATCCAGTTCAGGTGGTACGAACTGGGGTGTTGACTGTAACGCACCCGTAACCTCTCACTCATGAAGTGCGACACTAGGCCCTCATACGTCCCAAGGTCATCTCGCCGGCCATCGAAGTAAGCCGAGTCATAGTAGCTAGCGATCTCGTCCACGCTCGGCATTCTCCTCAAGTACCCAGCGCCGCACCCCAGGCAGAGAACTACGTCATGCCCGTCCCGCCGCTCGGCCAGGTGCTTTCTCTCCATCCCTCCGCACACGGGGCACTCACCGTTCATCGTGGTGACGGCCTCCACCATGACCAGTACCTCCTTGACCTGCTATCTACGGGAACACGTACTCACCATACCTACCTCAATACCCCAATTGCACGCCCCGCAATCCCCCCACGCGGTGCACACCGTCGCGCACCTCGAACACGCCCGGGAACTGCTCGGCCTCGCAAAGCGATGAGGCGGGCACGAACTGCATCACGTTCAGCTCCACCCCGTTGCAGGTCGCGCAGTGCGCCGCCAGACCCGCCGCATGCACCGCGCCGATGTTGGGGTTCGTCAGGTCCTGCAGCGCATACGGGCGGCCCGTCAGCTCGCACCACGCGATCTCCAGCAGTGCCAGCGAATGCCCCTTGCACGTCTTCAGCGCAGGGCCAGTCCAGCCAAGCTCCACCGCCAGCCGCAGTTCCTCCAGACTCGTGATGCCCTCGTCGGCCAGCACCGGCTTGCGCGCCGCGATCGGCGCCATGTCCCAGCGGTTCGCCCCGAGATCGCGCTCAGTCGGCTGCTCGAGGTAGTCCAACGCCGCATACGCCTCCGCATCGAGCGCCTCCAGCTCGTCGAGGAACTCCGCGAGCACCCACGGGCCCGCGCAGCCCTCGTTCGCATCCACCTCGTAGCAGATCGCGCCCGTCAGGCCGAGGTCCTCGCGGATCGCCACGATCTCCCGGTAAACGCCCGCCACCCAGTGCGCCTCCGCGCGCGGGTCGGCGCCCTTCGTCTTGAGCTTGAAGCACCGGTAGCCGCAGCGCGCGATCCAACCCTCCACGGACGAGGGCAGGTCGTCGCCGAGGTCCGGCGCGTCCGCCTCGCGCAACGCATCGTTCGTCCCGACCACGAACCACGCGTCCAGCGCGTCACGCTCGCGGCGGTAGATCAGCTCATCGAGGTAGCGTCCCTCTCCCGCCTCCCCGAGCCACGCGGAGAGGTCGTTCGGCAGGAACTCGCGCCCGAGTGCCGCGTAGCTGGAGATGCCCAGCAGCCGCCCGTAAGCGTCGTGCAGCGCCTGGTCGAAGGGCGACCAGCAGACCAGCGCGGCGAGCGTCGGGATGCGTTCGGTGATGAACAGCCGCCTGCCGACCGGGATGGACAGCGCATCCACGCGCTCGTGCACGTCCATCCCGTGCTCAAGCGCATGGCGCGGCTCGGCGCACCAGAGGGGCATGCGGTCGGCGACCTCGATGCACATCTGCTGCATCGCGTCCACGCGCGTGAGGAAGCCCAGTTCGGACTGCGGCCAGGCCCAGATGGCGCTGAGGAAAACGGTGCCGCGGCCGGTCGCGACATGGCCGCGCGCGTCCTCGACGGTGACGGTGCAGCGCGCCTCAGTCGCCTCCTCGATGGTCCCGCCGGTGAGCACCAGCGGCGAGCGCAGAGGGTAGTCCTCAAAGGTAACCGTCGCGTCAACCACGCGTGCGCCATGTGCGGACATCACGTAGGCCTCCAGAGCGGAGCGTGTCAGCAGCCTGTCATTCCCCGCGCGGCCGCGCACTTCCTTGCGGCCGTCGGTTGCTGTTCACCCCCTCTACCGAAGCGATGCGTCGTTTGCATCGCGAGGGGGAGGAGGCCGGGGGGAGGGGCGTCGTTGAAGGCCCCCATCCCCTTCCCGTCGAAGCTCCCCGCACTGAGACCCAGGGAGGCCCTATCATGAAGCTCGCACTGATCCTCGCGCTCATCGCGCTGGCCGCATCGCTGCACGCGCAGGATGACCCGTTCATCGATCACGGTGTTGGCTCCGCTGTCGCCGAGAGCCGCGGATTCGTCGCCGCGCAGGACGCCGAGGGTGACCCGCTGCTCATCGCGCTGAGCCTCGATCAGAGCCCGCGCGGCTGGATCCTGCTCATCGACCCGCTCAGCGGCGAGACCGAGCAGTTGTACTACCCCGAGGGCGTGCCGAACTCGCCGCCGTTCGCGTCGCTGATGAGCACCAGCGGGCGCTTCTACACATTCGCGGGGAAGGTCCTTCTTGAGTTCGACCCGGCGGCGCGCGCGTGGCTCTTCAACGGCATTCCCGCACCGAGCGAGGGCTGCGTCACCGGCTCCGCGGTCATCGACGCGCCCGATGGGAAGATCTACGCGGGTACCTACCCGAACTGCCACCTCGTCAGCTACGACCCGCAGACGCAGGAGATGCGTGACTACGGGCAGCTCGACGATGCCGAGCATTACGTCAGCTACATGGCGGCCGATGACGCCGGTTGGGTCTACGCGGGGATAGGCACCGCGCGGCAGAACGCGGTGATGTTCAACCCGCAGACCGGCGAGCGCATCCAGCTCCCCGCCGAGGACCAGCGCGCCGTCGGCACCGGAGTCGTCTTCCTCGGGGCCGATGGTAAGGCCTACGCGAAGGTCGGCGAGACGTGGTGGCGCTGCTACGCCGGTCAGGCGGAGGAGATCGCGGCCGATCAGGTGGCGGGCAAGGCTCCCAGCGGCTCGATCGGCTGGGGCCAGCGCGAAGCCGCGCTCGCGGATGGCACCAAGGTCCGCCTCGACCTGCCCGAGCGCACGCTCACCGTGACCGCACCCGAGGCTGAGGCCCGCCAGGTGGCCTTCGACTACGAAGCCGAGGGCGCTGCGATCACGTCGATCGCAGCGGGCCCCGATGGCGACATCTACGCCTCGACCTGCCACCCGATGCACCTCGTGCGCTACGATCCCGCAGCCGATGCGCTGAGCGACCTCGGGCCGGTGCCGACGATCGGCGGCGGGAACATGTGCGCCATGACCGCCGCGGGCGACTACCTCTACGCGGCCTCCTACGCCGGCGGGCACGTCTGGCGCTACGACCCGGCAGCGCCGTGGCAGCCATCTGACGCGGATGCGCCGAACCCCGTCGCGCTCGCCCAGTATAAGAAAGACCTCTGCCGCCCGCGTGCGTGCGCGGCGGACGCCGGCGAACGCTGGGTCATCTCCGGCGGCTTCGCCGGCTACGGCCTGTGCGGCGGCGGGCTGGCGATCCACGACCGCGAGAGCGACGAGACCGTCCTGGTGGCCCATGAGGACGTGATCCCGTACGAGAGCACGATCACGATGCGCTTCCTGCCGGACGGGACGCTGGTCGGCGGCACGAGCATCTCCACACCCGGCGGCGGCCACCCGCAGTCCACGCAGGGCACGCTCTACCTCTTCGACCCCGTGAGCCGCAAGGTCGTCTTCAAGACGAACCCGGTCGAGGGCGCGGCGGAGGTCTTCAGCATCGAAGTCGGCCCTGACGGGCTCGTCTACGGCCTCGCCAGCGGCTCGCGGTTCTTCGTCTTCGACCCGCAGAAGCGTGAGGTCGTGCACACAGAGGACCTCTCCGCCTACGGAGGCATGCCGCGCCAGACGCTCACGCTCGGGCCGGACGGCAACATCTACGCGACCTTCACGAGTGCGATCGTGCGCATCATACCGGGGACCTTCGAGCACGAGCAGATCGCGACGCCGCCTGCGAGCATCTCCGCGGGCGCGGTCATCCTCGGTGGCCACCTGTACTACGCGAGTGGCTCGCGCGTCTGGAGCTACGATCTCGGGCTCGACTGATCCGTAGCCTGCCGACATGAAAACGCCCGCCCGAGCGCATGCCCGGGCGGGCGTTCACTGGTGTCGAGCCTCTTGCTGCCGACTAGTCGCCCGCGACCGCCTCGCGCGCCGCTTCATCCCCCGGCACAACGAACGAGTCATCCGAGATGCAGATCAGGTCGAGCCGCGGGTTGACCTCCGTCCGCGCGCCCTCGCGAGCGTAGATGCGGAAGGTGAACGGCCCCTCGTCCAGCGCCAGTCTGATCGGCAGACCCGGCGGCTCCGCCGCCATGCCCGAGCCCCGGCCCGTCCAGTGCCACGCCGCGTCGTTCTGCCCGCAATTGCCCAGCACCTGGCCGTAGTCCAGCGTCAACTCCTCGCCCGGCTGCAGTATCCCGAACGAGGCGTCGCCGCCCTCCGGATAGCGCACCCGCGCCCAGATCGTCCACGGCCCCGCAAACGGGATGTCCGCGGTGTATTCGGCGAACCACGGCTTCGGATCGGCGAAGCTCGGCGCGCTCGTGCACACCAGCACATCGCCGCCCAGCGCGCCCTCGTCCTCCACGCCGACCGCCGAGCCGAGGGCCATCTCGCCCTCGATGCGGTCGGCATCCGCGGCGCGCAGCCAGACGGTCACCGGCGGCCTCATCGCCACCGTCGCGCTCTCCAGCGCCGCCCGCAGCGCGTCGGGCTCCACGCCCGCGCACAGCAAGGTCGTGCGGTGTTCGGCGAAGGGCAGCACCGGCCGCCCGGCCGCCACCTCGAAGCTAACCGGCTCGCCGCCGAAGCCCATCAGCCTCAGCGCGTCCGGCGGCAGGTCGATCGTGAGCGTGCCCCGCGCGCCGCGGAAGTGCCAGAGCGTCGCGACGCTCCCGCTCTCGATCGCGCCGACCATCGCGCGCACGTCGTGGGTGCCGCCGACCTCCGCGACCGGCGTGACCTCAGCGAAGCCCACCTCGCCACCGTCCAGCGCGCGCGCGCCCAGCATCACGAAGTCGCGCCCGATCTCTGCCAGCGGCGCGGTCATCTCCGCAGGCAGCGCGCGGGCCATGCGGAGCTGCTCGTAGCGGCGGAACATCTCCAGCAGGCCGGGCGTGAGCGGATGCTGCTCCATCGAGGTGATGCCCGTCTGCAGCGAGATCGGGGCGTCAAGCGCGATCGACTTGCACAGGAGGTACTCGAACTCGTCGAGCTGCAGGCCGTCAGTGTTGGGGCCGGCCGGCCAGATCCCGAACCAGCCCAGCTCGGCGGGCATCATGTCGTCCTCGAGCGAGACGTTGCGGCGCACGGAGCGGTCGATGTGTTCGCGCACCGTCGGCCACTGCTCGATGGTCCGGCCGCCAGCGATCGCGCCGCGCAGCGTGTTGAGGTAAGTGTCCACCGTGCCGCTGCGCGCGAATGAGTGCCAGAGTCGATGCGTCAGCACGGTGCCCATGTGGATGACCGGGCGCTTGGCGAAGCGCTGCATCGCCTGGTGCTGGAAGTTGGTCGAGTAGTAGTAGTAACGCCGCCGATCCACGTCCTCGCCACCGTCGAAGTAGACCATGTCGAAGCCGCAGTAGTCGAAGATCCCGGCGATGCGGTCGGCGACCTCATCCATCAGGTCAGTCTCCTGATCGATGATGTAGCCGTTGATGCAGCCATCCACGCCGTAGTGCCGGGCCTCCACGCCCGCGGAGTGTGCGGCGGCTGTCGTCCCCCACGCCCCGCGTTCGCAGCCGAGGAACGTGTTCCACTCGCCCTCCGGCCCGATCGACTCGTACTTGATGATCTCGTCGTCGATGATGCACTCCTGATGCTTGCCGACGCCGCCCTCCCAGAACTTCTGCGACGTAACCGGGCTGCCCGCCCACTCGCGCAGGTCGCCGGCGACGCGGATCTCTGTCGCATCGGCGCTCACTTCGCCCGCCAGCGCGTCCCGCCGGTCCACCCAGAAGCGCCGGTCGGGCACGGGCGTCACGTAGGCGTCGGTCTTCGAGACCTTCGAGACGAAGCAGTGCATGCCGACGAGTATCCCGTTCGCGTGGAACTCGTCCACCATCGCCTTGAGATCCTCGCGACCGTTCGTGAGGCCTTCCTTGAAGGTGTAGTGCCCCACGTCCTTGCACCACGAGCCCGAGTTCATCATCACCTGCCCGATGCCAGCTCGGTGGCAGTAGTCGATGACGTCGTCGAGGTTCGACGGGCCGACCTGGATGAACCAGTACGATCCGCGCACCAGGTCTGTGTCCTTGACCGGCGTGTCGTCCGCGTCCTCGTTCGTGGGCAGGTCGCAGGCGTGCGAGACCTCGCGCGCGATTGCCTTGAAGCGCGCCGTCGGGCAGGCGATCAGCGCCACCGCTGCGCCCTCCAGCCGCGGCCCCGGCGCGTCCTGCGTGGTCGCGGTCAGGAACAGGTCATTCTGCCCATTCGCGCGGCAGAAGGTCTGCATGTTGCCCGCCATCATGCAGACGGCCGTCTGGTCATCCCAGCCGATGTTGAGCGTGCGGCCCACGCGCTCGTTGACCGCAACCGGCAGCCGCAGCCCCACGAGGTCGGGCCGAGTGCCTGAGATCGCGGCGATGCGCAACAGCAGCCAGTCATCAGCGGGCTCGGCCGCGTACTCCACGACCGTATCCACGCCCGCGAAACGCACGAGGAAGCCCTCTGCGGTCGCCTCGATCGCGTTCGCGTCATGGCCTTGCCCGGCAACGTGCACGAGCGCGATCGGCGTCCCCACCGGCCGCGCGCACTCCCTCCCGGCGCTCGCCTCAACAAGCGAGTCAAGCGTCGCGTCCGCGCCGAGCACCATCGTCCCACCCGGCCAGTCGAGCGTCACCTGCGCCAAAGCCGGCGTGATGGTCATGGCAAACACCACCATCCACATGGTAACGGACCGTTGCACACGCTGTTCTCCCCCCTCTCCCGCTTGAAATCGCGCCCGCGATTTCCAGGGAGAGGGGGGCTGGGGGGGTGAGGTGCGCCCTACCGGCGGAGCCATCTTCTTCATCTCACGCGTCCTCCTTGGGTGCCAGCACCTGATACAGCTCCGGCCGACGCTGCATGCGGATGGCGTCCTGCAGGTCATTTGCCACAGCCGGGAACTCCGTCGGCTGGTACTCCGGCAGGTAGCCCTTCGGCTCATGCGGGGTCCACTCGCGGATGTAGCGGCGCGGGCGATCGTTGTCGAGGTCCACCACCGCGCTCACCAGCCCACCCCGCATGTATGGCGATGACGCCACGATCGCACCCGTCGGGTCGGCGATGATCGAGCGGTGTCGCGCCTCGCTGCCCGAGTGCGTCGCTTCCACGAGGAACGCGCCCGCGTCCATCGTCCGCGCGAGGTCGCGCATGTCCCGGTGCAGCGCGTCCGGCCCCCAGCTCTGCGTCGGCACGCAGATCACGTCCGCGCCCTTGATGGAATAGCAGCGATCGATCTCCGGCCACGCCTCATCCGCGCAGATGTGCACGCCCAGCCGCCCGAAATCCGTGTCGAGGATGTTCGTCTCCGTCCCGCAATCCTGCAGCGAGTAGGTCGAGACGATCTTCCGGTAGCGCCCGGCCTCGTTGCCCTCGCGGTCGAAGAGGATGGCCTCGTTCACGCACTGATCGGCGATCACGCCCGCCACGAGCACGTACATGTCGTGCCGATCGGCGATCTGCGCGATCTGCGCCAGCCGCTCGCGGCAGACGCCCTCTGCCGCCGCCACCTGCTCGTCATCCTCCTCGCCGCCATCGCGGATCGGCACCCAGACGAACTCGTAGGTCACCGCGAGGTCGCTGCCCATCTCCCCCGCCTCGTTCAGAAACTCCACGAGCTGATCGAAGCCCACGTGGTTCTGCACCGCGGTCAGCCTCACCACGCGCTTGGCGTAGTCGCGCGGCGGTAGCGGCTGCACCGGCTCGGTGATCGCGCGGAAAGCCGTCAGCGGCGACGGCGCCCGCCCGCTCCCTACAAGCTGCGTCGCAGGGATCACCGCGGTCGCCACGCCGTGGCCGGTGCGCGGCGTGCCGGCGATGCGCTGGCCCTCCCGGTTCACCACCCACGACCGCCCGATGGGCTGGCCGCGGTAGGGCGGGAACTTGTTCGTGATCCAGCCCGCTTCCGCGCGACAGTAGCGCGCACAGGCGTAGATCAGCCCGTAGTCGATCGCCCGGCCCGGCACAGGCCCATCCTGCAGCCACTCGTCCTCGACCGGCTCGGGCATCTGCGACCAGAGGATCGTCCGCGCGCCCTTCGCCGCGTACACGTGGTCGATGTCCACGAAGTGCCGGTCGGTGCCGATGCGCATCGCCACGCCGCCGAAGTCCGTCTGGAACACCGGCAGATCGTCACCGAGGTCCATGTCCTCGTCGGGCAGCTTGTGCGACTTGCGGTAGGTGCCGACGATCTCCCCCGCGCGGTCGCACAGGAAGCTCGTGACGAACGTCCGCTCCCCCTCACGCTCGCGGATGCAGCCGACCACGTACATCAAGTGCTCGGCGGCCTTGGCCGCGATGCGCTCGGAGATGGGCCCCGGGATCGGCTCGCCATCGGTCAGCACGCACTCCTGCGGCAGAAGCGCGAGGTCGGCGCCATCGTGGGCCGCCTCGTCGAGGAGCGCCTCGACGGCCTCGATGCTGCGGCCTTCGGCGCTCCACGGCTGCGTCACGACACTTACGCGCACGCGTCTCACCTTCCGTTCGAAGCGCTCGGTCTCGATCGCGGCCTGCGACAGCGCGGGTCCGGCGAATGTGAGGTCGTCGATGATCATATCTGCGGTCGGGTCGGCGGTGCGCATCACAGAGAAGATGATGCCGCTCACAAGCGCGTCCCCCGCGAGCTTGTTGCTGCGCGCGCACCACGCCTTGAGCTCCTCGTAGGCGTTGGTGAGCGTGACGGTCTCCCACTCGCCGCTGCCCGTGCTCTCCGGCCCGTGGTAGATGAAGCCGAAGGGGGCGATTCCGACCTTGAGCCGGACGGGCGTGGTGGACTTGACAGCGAAGGAGATGGTGCCAAGCTCCTCCATCACCGGGAAGGGCTGCGGGAGGTCGTAGCGCCAGTAAGACTGGCTGTTTGGCGACTCCTCGGGGAAACGCAGCTTGAGGTGGATCGCCGGCGTCCCATCGACGCCGATGCCCGGCTCGATGCCGTTCGCGAGCACTTCGGCGGGCTGATCGCCCCAGGCATGTGTGAGCAGCCCCTCAGCGGAGCCCCCCTCAAAGCTCTCCATCAACCCGACCTGTGCGTAGCAGGCTCCAGCGAGGGTTAGCAGCGCAGCGATCGCAAGCGCGCGGACAGCCATGATGGACCTCCTGTTACGGTGCCTCAACGAAAACGGCAACGGCTGTTTCGCCGTTGCCGCTGTCGTTCCCTGTCTCTGACTGACAGGCTGGAAAGTCTGTCCTACTATCCGAACCAGACGCCCCAGCGCAGGAAAGGCCCTCCCAGCGCGGCTCCGAGCGATCCCCAGATCAGCCCGGCGGTGATGAAGTGCCCGACCGCGAAGCCAAGGAACGCCGGCAACGCGCGCAGGTAGGACCTGCTGCCTCCGTAGCGCAGCAGGACGGTCTTGCAGAGCCACACTATCAGGAACGGGCCCCAGAGCTTGTGCCCGAATGCCCCCGCCAGCACGTAGCCGATCGGGTGCAACGGGAAGCCGAACCAGTGGCCGCGGGCGGCTGAGATCAGCGCAACCAGCAGCCCCCCGCCAAGAGTCGCGATGATTCGCGGGGTGTCCGGTGGCGCGGGCATCTCCGAGCCGCGCAGGACCTTCTGATACTCCTGCTGCGCGGTGCGGTCGCCCCAGATGCCGCCGCGCAGGCCGACGCCGCCCTCCTGGTAGTAGGGCTGGAGGTGGAAGATGAAGCCGAACACGGAGCCAACCACGATGGCGAGCAGCAGCGTCACTACCATCTTCCGCGCGCTCACGCCCGTCCGTTCCGCGAGGTTCAGGCCCTCGATCTGATAGCCGGAGACGGTTGGGAAGTAGCCACGCGACAGGAAGCCCATTAGCGCGAAGATGGTCGGTGACCGCAGGTCGGTGGCGCTGCGCACGATCCCCGCCTGGCCGAAGAAGTTCCAGAGCAGCTTGTGCTGCTGGCCGTAGGGGAAGGCCCACAGGATCGGCACGCCGGTCTCCGCGCGCAGGCGGCCGTAGACCATGCCGACAAGCAGCAGCACCGCCAGGTACAGCCCGGCGAGCCACGGCTCCATCCCCGCCGCGATGAAGAACAGCAGGAGGCCGGCGACGCCCACAATCAGCCCCAGCAGCGCCCATCGGTAAGGGAAGCGATCGTTCAGCGACAGTTCAGGCTTGAACAGGCCGTTCCAGGCATGCCTGAAGACATGGCGGCCCTTCCACAGCAGCACCATGCCCAGCACGAGGTACGCGCCGATGCCCTGCTCCTGCGGGAACGGCATGCCGCCGACGCGGTAGCCCACCGCGGCCATTATCATCGCCTGGATCTTCTGGAACAGATAGAAAAACCAGATCGAGAAGGAAAGCTCGGTCGAGATCAGGTAGCCCAGGCCGATCAGCCCCGGGCGGATGTCCATCCGCAGCGGGCGGACATAGCGAGACACCTCTCCGACGAAGCCGGAGGACAGGTCAAAGTTGAGCGTGCCCATCGGCCCGCCGAAGAACACCGCACGGGTCATCAGGTACAGGTTCAGCGCGGTCGCGAGACCCACGCCGATCCAGGTCATCGGGTTCTTGAACAGCGGCATCCCGCCCTCCTCGCCCAGCACCTCGAGCGGAAGGCGCACAAGCGGGAAGACCAGCCGCTCGTGCTCGATCCACTGCTCGGCGAAGAGGATCATCAGGCACAGCAGCGTGCCTCCGAAGAGCAGGAAGAAGCCGCTCCAGACGGCCACGGGCGTGCGCCAGACCTCCCACGGCACCTCACCGGTCGGTGAGGCCTCGTAGAGCCACTTGTGGTAGAGGCCATCGGGCGGCGAGAGCCACGCGGGGATGTTGGGCGCGAGCGTGTCGATCGGAGCGACGGGGGTCGTGTAGTACCACGGTGCGCTGACGGTCGCGATCAGAAAGCGCGTCACGCCGCAGCCGAACATGAAGGTCGCGACGGTCACGAAGAGGTAGACGACGATGATCTCGCCGGCGGAGAGGTCGCGCACGAAGGGCAGCCGGCGGATCAGCGGATTGAGCAGCGCGAGTAGCAGGAGCGCGGTCAGGCCCGGAATCGACGGCACGGCTTCGGTCATCTGGGCGGAGAGCGCGATGATCTCGCCCTGCCTGATCCAGTAGCCGGCCAGCCACGTCAAGCCGATGCTCAGTACGAGCATCGTGACGATGCGCACCTTGCGAGATGGCCGGGCCTCGGTGTCCGGCATCCCGGAGGCGTCGGTGTTGCTGATATGCTCCTGCAATCTGACCTTCCCCTGAGCGCCCGCAGCGCGAGTGATCGGTCGGAGGGTCGCTCGATGCGCAGCCGCCCGGCCTTCAGGCGGCCATCGTGACTGTCCCCGGAGCGCGTTCGAGCGGGAGGGAACGACATCGCAACCGCCGAATAGCGGTGTGACGCTGAGAATACAGCATCGGCGGCATATGCGTCAAGCACGCCATTGCCCGGCGGTTCCTCCCTCCTCGCCGGAACGGAGAGGGCCGGGGACGGCGGTCCGCCGTCCGCCGTTCGCCGTTCCAGATCGCCCATTACCGGTTCCCTATTCCCGCCGTTGCCGTCAACCGAGGTGTCAGCGATGCCCGACCGCACCGACCGACCCAACGTGATCTTCATCCTCACCGACGACCAGGGGCCGTGGGCCGCTGGCTGCTACGGCAATGACGAGATCCGGACGCCCAACCTCGACCGCCTCGCCGCCTCGGGCACGCGCTTCGACAACTTCTTCTGCGCGACGCCGGTGTGCTCGCCATCCCGCGCGACCCTCCTGACCGGCCGCATCCCCAGCCAGCACGGTATCCACGAGTGGATCAACGAGGGCAACGTCGGCCCCAGCGCCACCGAGTTCCTGCACGATGAGGTCGCCTACACCGATGTGCTCGCCGCGCACGGCTACCACTGCGGCCTGTCGGGCAAGTGGCACATGGGCGATTCGCTGCATCGCCAGCACGGTTTCGACTTCTGGTACGCCCACCAGCTCGGCGGCGCGGCCTACTACGACCCGCCGATGGTGCGCGACGGCCAGGCGATCACCGACGAGGGCTACGTGACCGACCTCATCACCGATGAAGCGCTCGGCTACATCGACCGCCACAAGGATGACACGTTCTACCTCTCCGTGCACTACACCGCCCCGCACGGACCGTGGATCAACAACCATCCGCAGGAGCTTGTGGACAGCTACGATGACTGCCCGTTCGACTCGTGCCCGCAGGAGGAAATGCACCCGTGGGCGATCTCGCTCACCGAGGCGAACCTCGGCAACCGCGAGGCGCTCAAGGGCTACTTCGCCGCGGTCACCGCGATGGACGCGGGGGTCGGGCAGATCCTCGATCGCATTGAGGCGCACGGTCTGCGCGAGGACACGCTGATCGTCTTCGTCTCGGACAACGGCTTCTCGTGCGGTCACCACGGCTTCTGGGGCAAGGGGAACGGGACGTGGCCGCGGAATATGTACGAAAACTCGGTGCGCGTCCCGGCGCTGATGAGCCAACCCGGCTCGATCCCGGTCGGCGAGTGCGCCGCGCTGCTGTCGGCGTACGACTTCATGCCGACGCTGCTCGACTACCTCGACTTCGAGGTCCCGGTGCAGCAGAACCTGCCGGGGCGCAGCTTCATGCCGATCCTGCGCGGTGAGCGCGAACAGCTCTCCGAGCAGATCTGCGTCTTCGACGAGTACGGCCCTGTGCGCATGATCCGCACCGAACAGTGGAAGTACGTTTACCGGCACTCGCACGGGCCGGATGACCTTTTCCACCTGAGTGAGGACCCGGACGAGCGCGTGAACCTCGCCGATGACGCGGGCTATCAGGACACGCGCAAGGAGATGTTCGGGATGATGGACGAGTGGTTCGCGCGCTACGTCGTCCCCGAGCGCGACGGCCTGCGCGAGCGCTCGGAGTATGGCTGGCGGCGCGACCACCGGACGCGACTGTGTGACCGCAAATAAGGCACATTCTGGAGGAACCGGCATGAGCGACAAGAAGAAGGCGTTCACGAAGGGCTACACGCAGGGCTTCACCGACGGCTTCGGTGAGGGCTTCGGCGCGGGCTTCGACATGGCGATGGAGAAGGCCCTGCTGATGCTCACCGGCGTTGACGACTTCGATGACCTCGAGGAGCTATATGAGGACTTCGACGAGGAACTGGACGAGGAACTCGAGGAGGACGCCGAGGCGGAAGCCTGAGCCGCCCACCCCTGCAGTCCGAGCCGTCACACGTGCCGTGGAGGGAGAACTCATGAAGAAGGACCGACCGTACGAGACGGCCGGCTGGGAGGAAGACGAGCAGGCGCCAGCGACCTGCCGACAGTGCTCCTATGAGTTCCAGCCCTTCGAGGAGGCCTGCCGTCGATGCGGCTGGCGCCCGGGCGATCCCGTGGATGAGAAGGTCGCCGCCGGACCGACGTACGACGAGCTCAAGGCCGAGCAGCGCGCCACCGACCGTGGCTGGCAGCGCTGCATGTGGGCCGCGGCGATCACCGTCTGCGTGGCCGCCCCGGTCGGCTACCTCGTCGGGCAATTCACCACGGATGGGGCGATCGCCGGCGCGATCATCGCGGCCTTCATCGGCGGCATCGCCGCCGGGATCATCGCCCGGCCATCCGAGCCGCTACTGGGCGCGGTCATCGGCGCCGTCTGCGCCATCGTCTACCTCGCCGCAGCATTCTTTGCGATGATGAGCATCTCGCACGATCGCTACAACCGGCGCCCGACCCCCTCGTGGGGCACGCTGATGGCCGCCGGCGTCATCGGCGGCACCGTCGTGTCGATCGGCGCCGCCTGGTACATGTCACGCCGCGGGCTGGAATTCTGATGCAGGCGAGCGTCCGGGCAGGGCGATGGGCGTGATCGAGCGCTGGCGCACGCCTGCAGGTCGAGCGGCTCTCGGCGCGATCATCGGCGGCCCGGTGGGCGTCGTGACCGCGCTGGCGACCGGCGGGCCGCTCGTGGCCATCACGGCCGTTGCAGTGGCGGCGGGCGCGCTCGTGGGGGCTGTCACCGCCGGGGGCGAGGACCTGCGCGAGGCCGCGATCGACGCGATCCTCCCGATCGGCGCGTGGCTGGTGGGCGCGGCGGTCGCATGGGTGCTGCTCGCGACGCAGGCCGAGCGCCTTCCGCTCATCGTGCAGGCGAACCCGCGGCCCTCGGCGCTGGCGGCGGCGATCCTCGGCGGCACGGTGGCGGTTGCGCTGCTGGTGACGCGGCTGGGCAGAAGAGCCGAGTGACCGCACCGACGAGGGGGGCCCCCGCAGATGCTCACATCGCTGGCGGGCCTACCTGCGGCCCGCGAGCCCGTCCGCGATCGACGCCCAGTTCACCACGCCGAGGAACGCCGCGGTGTACTTCTTCCGCTCGTTCTGGTGGTCGAGGTAGTACGCGGGGACAGGCGCGGGTCCTGCATCAATCGTCGTCGCCGGGCTCCTCCCACTGCACGATGCAGCTCTCGTACAGTTCGGTGAAAAGCTCATGGTCGAAGTCCCACATCGCCTCCATCATGTCCTCCTTCTCCGCGTCGGAGAAGTAGCTCATGACTGGGATGAAGAGCTCGTCATCCTCGGTGGCGATGTGATCGGGGTACAGGTCGGCGATGCCCTCCAACGCCTCGAGGATTCCTTCGCGCGCATCGTCCTCGCCGTCTTCCCAGCCGCTGGTCGCGTCGTCGAGGGCTCCGACAAGCTCCCGCCCGCGCTCGTGGTCCTCGATCAGTTGCGCCATGATCTGTCGGTGCTCCGAGGAGATCTCGCGATCCTCCAGTGCCGCGAAGAGGATGTCCTCCTCTTTCCCGTGGTGGCACTCATCGGCGTACTCGCGCATGAAGGTCAGCGCGTCGAAGATGAAGTCCGGGTCCGGCTCAGCATCCTCATCCACGCGTAGCTCATCGGCGTGGCCGGCGATCAGCGCTACCATGCGCTCGATCTTGCGGTGTTCCTTCATCAGTGGCCCGATTGGCAACATCCCTCGCGCCCCTCTCTGCATAGGCGAACAGCTCCCGACCGTGGAGGCCGGGAGCTGTCGATCTCTGCTCGCGGTAACCGACGCCGGTCGTTAGATGTACTTCTGTATCCCCGACCACACTCCTGCCAGCATCTGCGAGAGGCCGTCGAGCACCGTCGCATCGCCCATCATCGTCGGGCTATGCGGGCGGGCGGGCGCTTCGCCCGTCTCCGTTGCGGCCCGCAGCGCGTCAAGCTCGGCGTCGGTAAGCGTCGTCTTCCCCTCATCGCCGATCTCGACGATGCGCCCGTTGATGAGCACACGCATGTTGTCCGCCACCGCGAGCTGCGAGTTGAGCTCGGGGAAGGCGCGCGAGAGCTGGAAGTGCGCGGGGCTGAAGGCCTGCACCTGGAGGTCGGGCTTGAGCTCGTCCTCCTCACCGATGCGCAGGCGGCTGTCCACCCACTGCTCGCCCTGCTGGATGAAGCCGCGCTGGCCGACGTTGCGGATGTTGCCGACCCGCTGCCAGGTGCCCTCGGCGTCCTGGTACATGTTCTGAGCCGCCACGTTCGCGGCCTTCTGCATCGACTGCGCGTTGTCGCGCTGCGAGATCGCGTAGCCGCCCCTGCGCTCGGTCGCGAGAGGCCCGCCCGCGCCCATCGCGCCCGCGGGGCCGCGCAGGCGACCAGTCGCCTCTTCGCGCGTGATCTCGCCGCTCTCAAGCGCCAGGAACGAGGTGTACTCGGTCAGGATCCCGTACTCGGTGCCGAGCCGTACGATCTCGTCCACAAGCTCCTTCTTCTCCCCGTTCAGGCGGATCTCGTCGAGCAGCCAACCCACCTTGCGCGCTGCCCACAGCGGCGGGATGTACTCCCGCGAGGTCGCGCGATCGGGGAATTCGGTATCGACCTCGAAGGTCTTCGAGCCCTCCGGCGTCTGCCCCGACAGCGCCAGCGTGCACTCGCCGGTCGTCCGCTCCTCGTAGCGGCCCAGCGCGACGATCTGCGAGCCGTAGAAGAGGTCGGGCAGCTCCTTCGGGAACATGTCGAAGGTCTTGATGCCGCCGAAGTCGAGCGTGATTTCGGTCAGCATCGGGCGCGAGATCTTCGCGTAGAAGCTCGAGACCTTCGCCTCGATGCTCTCCTCGGGGCGCACGTAGGCCGCGACGCCGCCGTTGTCCACCGACATCATGTCGAGGAAGTGCGTGTCCACGTCGTAGCCCACGCCGAAGATGAAGACGCGCGTGGCGGCGCCTTCCATCTTCTCGCGGTAGTCCTCCACATTCTCGAGGATCTCGTCGAGGTCGGTGACGCCCGCGGTCGGCAGGCCGTCGGTGAGCATCACGATGTAGTTCGGCCGGTCCTTCGTGCGGCGCTTCATCGCGAGCTTCATCGCCGCGTCGATGTCGGTCGAGCCCGCGGCCTCCATGTCCTTGATGAACCTGCGCGCGTCGCGCACCGTGTCCGCATCGGCGCTCTGCAGTTCGTCGCCGAAGGAGCGGATGTTGTCGGAGAAGGTCACGATCTCGAAGGTATCCTCGTCATTGAGCTGATCGACGCAGAACCGCAGCGCGTCGCGGGCCTGCGCGATCTTCTCGCCGCTCATCGAGCCCGAGCGGTCGAGCACGAAGACCA
>JALGSW010000215.1 GCA_029821635.1 Candidatus Zipacnadia bacterium | reverse complement strand
TTGCCTGCATGCGAAAGCTCCTGACCATACTCAATGCAATGCTCCGTGACCACGTGCAATGGCAGCCACGAACTGCTCAAGCTGCTTGACAAACAACACGGTTGCTCTCCCGCTGGAAACCGCGCCGTTTGCGGTTTCCAGGGAGAGGGGGGCGGGGGGGTGAGGCGCCTTCAGCGCCCCGGAAAGCCCTTCGCGTTCCCCACGTAGGCCGAGAGCGTATTGAGCCTCTTCTGCACGTCGCGCATGTCCAGATGCATCACGTCGTTGCCCGCGTAGCCGCCCTTGCGCAGCCAGACGCCGTTGTCGGTGCGGGCGTCGAGGAGCGCGCGCACGTCGCCCTCCATCTCCTCGGCGGCCGCGATCTGCTGCTCGCGCGTGGGCTCATCCGGCGCCTGCCGCGCCGCCACCCAGTTGTCGAAGCCGGCCTCGCGGATCTGTCCGAGGGTCGTGCTGACCGCCGAGCTGTAGTAGCTGCCCTCGAAACTGTAGTGCGTCGGCGCGTTGCTACCATCGTAGGTCAGCATGTAGGTGTCCGCGTAGAAGTAGAGCGGGCGGTTGGTCTTCAGCTCGTAGAAGCGGGCGCGCTTGCCGTTGGGCAGCGCGTTGCTCTCGAACCACTCGATCGCCGCCGGCAGCGGTTCGAGGTAGCGCTCGTCACCGGTGAAAGCGGCGAGATCGACCAGCAGGCGCATGACGCCGTAGGACTCGGCGGTGCACACGCAGGCCGGCTCGAAGCGCCGTGCCCAGCCGGGCTTGAGGTCCGCGTCATACTGCTGCGCCCATGCCGCCTGGGGGGCGGGAAGCTGCGCGTTGATGATGAAGTCGCCGCAGGCCACGACGGAGTCGTAGTAGCGCTGGTCGGCGTACTCGCGCCACGCGTAGGCCATCACCTGGCAGCAGTCGCGCATCGTGTTGTCGTTGAACGTCATGAAGTCCTGGTAGCTCCTGCCGTTGAGCGGATAGCGCTGCGGCCAGCCGCCGTGGTCATACTGGGCCTCAAGGATGAAGTCGAGCGCCGCCATTGTCGCCTCATGGATCGCTTCGTCGGGGCGCCCCGCCGCCTCCAGCGCCCTATCGACCGCGATCAGCAGGCGCGTTGCGGCCTGGGTCACGTTATCGTCCATGGTGCCGGTGTTGCGGCCCGAGGTGAGCTTGGGGTCGTCGCTCCCGACGTTGTGTCGGTAGTAGTAGCGCTGCTCCCCTGTGGGCGAGAAGTCGATGTTGTAGTACCAGGCGCCGCACTCAAGCTGCCCCCAGACCAGCGACTCGGCGTTGAGCTTCGCCGCGTCGAGGAACAGCGGATCGCCGGTCGCCTCCCACTCGCGCACGAAGGCCATGCCGGTGGAGGGGCTGCCGGGCGGCTGCACCCAGTTCATCGTCGCGGAGATGTGTCCCTCGCCCCACTGGTCGCTCAGGTCCGCGAGGTATGAGCCCGCGTAGCCGCCACCCACCGCCGCCTGCTCGGTCAGGTAGCTCGTCGCGGTGCGCATCGCCTCCGTCGCCTCATCGACCAGCGCCTGATCGAGCGCGAAGCATGGCGCGGCCAGCACTGTCAGCACGATCCCAACGATGATTCTTCTCATCGGTCTCAGCCCTCCAGGACTTCATCGCCGAACTGCGGCGCTGCCATCACTCTTGTGGCGCAGGCTTCCAGCCTGCGATGCTGTTTGCCGGCCGACTCACTTCGCGATTCTGTCCGTCACCGGCACGTCGCTGATCCGGACCGCGTCGATCGCTCCGTCCATCGCGAGGTAGGGGATATCCCAGTCCGACGGCGTGTTCCCAAGCTCGATCCGCGCGAACGCCCCCGGCTCGATGGCGCGTGGGAAGAAGCTGTGCACACCGCGCCCGTCCACCAGCGCCCACAGGAACTGCCGGTCGCCGCGCAGGTCCCACGAGACAAGCACGTGATGCCACGTCGTGATGTCCAGGCTGCTGGTGCCGAACTGAATCTTCTCACTGTCACCGCCGGTCAGGCCATACGGCTCGCCATCGGCCGACGCGACGAACAGCAGGTTCGCCCGCAGGCCGTAGAGGTCGAGCTGGGTCCCGCCCGGCTGCGCGGGCTCGGCGTGCAGGAAGTAGTGCCAGCCCTGGTCCCACCACACGTGCGCGGCTTCGCGCGGCTTCACCCACCACTCGACCGTGCCCGCTTCGGCGATCCCGAGCGCGCTCGTGTCGATGCTGAAGCGCCCGTCGGGCATGTCGAGGGTCAGCGCCTGCCCGAACGGGCCCTCGGTCCAGCGGTGGTCGCCCGTCACGCCCACGCACTCGGCGTCGAAGTCCTGGCTGAAGAGCGTATGCTCGCCGGGCGGCTGCGGAGCCGCCGGGACCTCCGCGAGCCTGCAGGGCGAGGCGAGGCGCGGGATCTGGTCGAGGCCGATGCTGCCGCCCGCGGTCTCGCCGGGGATGTCGGCAAAGTCGATCTCGCCGCTCTTGTAGGTCCCGCGCACGACCGCGATCCGGTCCACGGTCATGGTGTCCTCCTGACCGATGATCGCGATGGACACCGGGCCGGCCGTCTTCACGCTGAAGGGCAGTGCAAGCGTGCCCCAGCGGCCGATCGTGCCCAGCAGCCGCGTGCGCTGCCCGTTGATCTCGACGAAAAAGCCGTCGGCGTTGCCGGCGGGTGCGGTCTGCCAGAAGACCAGCGTGTAGTCGCCCGGCTGCATCTCCAGCCCGCCAACCGCCACCGCGTCGGGGGCCATCGCCATCGCGATGCTACCGGACGCCTCATCGTAGCCCATCGGCGTCAGGCCGTTGGTGGCGCCCCAGTTCTCGATCTCGGTCTTGAGCAGCACGTCGTTCTCGGCGATCTCCGCGGCCTGAAGCGGCCACGTGGCTCCGGCGAGCAGGAGCGCGACGAGCGTTGCGCGCAGCAGTCTCTCCATCGTGCAGCCTCCCGGTGCGTCGCGGCCCATGGTGCGGGCACTCGAGGGCATTCTTCGCCGCACAGGCGGCTGGCTCCTTCTGTCGACCTTGACCGAGCCTCGAACTGTGCTATAGTCGGGGCCACCAAGCGCTGATGCCTCGCGTTCAAGAGGTGCAATCGTGGCTGTCGCCACCACACGGCGGTGTGCAGTAGCCGCACTGCTCGGGAGCTGGCTACTGGCGGGACAGTGTGCGGGGGCGGCGGAGACGACCGTCCCGCTGGAGAATCCGGGCTTCGAGGATGGCATCGAGGGCTGGAGCACGTGGTACGCCCGGCAGCCTGTGACCGTGAGCACCGTCGATGGCCCCAACGGCAAGTGCCTGCGGGCGCTCGGCGAGGCGGGCTCGCGTGTGGTCGTCTCGCAGGCCTTCGATGCCGAGCCGCAGGCCTGGTATGCGGTGCGCTACCGTTATCTGGCGGGGCCCAACGGCGCCTCCGGTGGGGCGATGGGCTTCTGCCGCATCACCTTCCGCGATCAAAACGGCACATTCCTCGACTACCCCAGCACACGCCCGATTCTCGACAGCTTCGACGAGTGGGTCGAGGCGGAGCAGACGTTCAAGACGCCGCTCTCCATCGGAACCGTGACGATCGGCTTCAATCAATCTGGCGCAGCGGACCTGCGCGTGGATGACGTCTCCGTCGCGCGCGTTGAGGCACCCCCAGCGGCGCCCAACACCTGGGAGCAGCTCGCACGCAGGCGGGAGGAGCCGCTGGCCTTCTCGTCATGGCAGTACACGAACTCAGCGGAGCACTTCCGGCAGATGGGCCTCAAGTACGGATGGCGCTATCGCCTCGAAGAACAGTACGAGGAGCTGAAGGAGAGCCGCACGGTCGCTTTCTGGGGTGGAGATGCCACCTACGAGGCCTTGTCGGCACACGGCGTTGAAGCCTGCCCGTATCTCTACCACGGCGCGAAGGCCTACCGTGACGCGCACTACGGCGGTGAGCCGCCTGAAGATATCCCGTACATCCTCGACCCCGTCTGGCATGACGGCTACGTCGCTACCTGCCAGGAGCTGTGCGGGGAATACGCCGACGAGCCGGGCATCGCGTACTTCTTCGTGCAGGACGAGTCCTACGGCCGGTTCAAGAGCGCTATCATCCCCGCGGATCAACGCGTTTCGCCGCTCTGGGCGAGTCTCGCTGAAGAGGTGCGACGCGACTACGGCGGCGGCGTCCACGGTCTGCCCACCGGCCCGGATGATGACAACGTTTCCCGCTGGATTGCGTACTACTCATGGGTGCAGGACGCGTGGGCGGAGACATTTGCGCGGCTCCGGCACGTGATCGACGATTCCGGCTGCGGCGCGAAGCTGCTCGGCCCGGACGAGATAGGCATCCTGATGCCGCTGCCGTGGCATGAGCTTGCGCGGAGCGTGGACGTCTTCACCGGACAGTGCCTGTTCAGCCGAGGGAGCGCGCGGACGTACATCGCGGGCTTCACCACGAAATACGCCCACGACCTCACCGGCAAGCCCGTGCACAACGCGACGCAGATCGTGAAGTACTCCGGCTCGCCGTCGCCCGAGGAGGTCCAGCGGCAGTACTCGCAGGTGCTGCAGAGCGGCGGCGACGGCGAGATGCTCATCGGCGTCGAGTGGTTCGATCGGGAGCTCAACCACCATCAGTACAGCGCTCCCGCCCGCTGGGCCACGATCAAGAGCCTGCTGCGGCTGATGTCCGAGTACGAGGTGCAGAGGCCCGAAGAAAGCCAGGTCGCGCTGCTCTACTCGAGCGTCTCAGGCATGGCGCAGCGCCCGGACTTCAGCAGCGATGAGATGCTCGCCGCGTATGCGATCTGCGGGCCGAAGTTGCGCGGCTGGCCGACCATCGTTGACAGCCACGCGCTGGACGAGGGCGTGGCGTCGCTGAGCGGCTACCGTGTGGTGATCGTGCTTCACGCGCCCTATGAGACGCGCGAGGTCGTCCACCAGTTGCGGCAGTTCGTGCGCGGCGGCGGGTTGCTGGTCTGCGCCGATCCGCTGGCTCTCCAGACCGATGAGATGGGTGCGGCGCTGGACGCCGCCGGGTTCCTCGGAGCCGCGTCCGGGGCCTGCGAGCAGCAGCGGCGGATGGTCTTCGACGGGCCGGGCTTCGCGGACGGTGACCTGCGCATCCACGCGGACGACTGCTTCACGCTAACTCCGGCGGCTGATGGCGCCCTCATCGTCGCGCGCTACGAAGACGGCGCCGCGGCGGCCACGCTCTGTCCGCTCGGAGAGGGCCAGGTGCTGATGTTCGGCGCGAACCCCTTCGCCAGCGGCTACGTCTCCGAGGACGCCGGCTGGGTGGACTGGTGGGGAGCGCTCCTGCGCGCGAACGGCATGAAGACGGACCTGCCGATCTGGAACCTGCGGCTGCCCGACGAGGCGCTCGTGCAGGCCCGGCGGCCGGAGGGCGTCTGCCTGACCGGCAACAACTTCGTGCGCTGCCAGAACGGCGTCTACCTTGGCGCGAACGAGGAGGTGGAGGGCACGTACAGCCTCTCCGTCGCGCCCGACCTGTCACGGGAGAGTGCTGGGGAGGGCGCGATCGCCTTCGCGGCGGGCGACCTCACCGATCGCGTGGAGGCGACGAAGGGCCCCTTCGACAGCAGCGGAAAGGCCACGCAGCCCTATGCCGAAGCCGACTGGGCCGATCGCTGGAGCGCGGAGGCGCTCGCGGGCGGCCTCGACATTGAGTTCAGCCTGCCCGAAGCGCGCGGCCTCTCGCGCATCGTTCTGTCGTACTCGGGCGCAATCGGCACGGTCACCGTCAGCGGGGGAGATGGAGGCACATGGATGGAGTTGGCGTCGGTGCCCGGCGAGGCCGTAGGCCCGGATGTCCTCGACCTGACCGTCCCGCTGAGCGGCTCGTTCCCGCGCGTGAGGCTGCACTTCGCCCCGGCGGGCGCCGAGCTTGCCATCGCCGACATCGAGCTGTGGGGCACCGACTGAGACCCGCGCCGCGAACACACCCCTCGCATGGTCCCGCCATCGAAACTTAACCCCGCAGCAGGTTTGACACGCGCCTCGATTGTAGTATAGTCCTAATACAATGTACATCCAGATAGATCCGAAGTCGAGCACGCCGCTGTATG
>JALGSW010000214.1 GCA_029821635.1 Candidatus Zipacnadia bacterium | reverse complement strand
TACGTGGCGATGTTCGCCTCATCGAGGATGACCACGTCCCAGCGGCCGGAGAGCAGCTCTTCGCGCGCCTCTGCGAGCCCCGCCTGCGCGGCCTCGATGTCCTCCGGCTCCGGCTCGTGGTAGATGAAGCAGTCGCGCCCGTAGCGGCGCACCTCGATCTCGTCGAAGCGCTCCAGCGCGCGCAACTCGGAGTATTCCATGCCCTTGACGAACTGCGCGATGAACACGCGCAGGCCCGCGCCCGCCGCCCGCAGCGCCAGCCCCAGCGCCGCGGTCGTCTTGCCCTTACCATCACCCGTGTAGACCTGAACGTAGCCCCGGCTCCACTCGGCCAACGCACTCACTCCCTCACCGTAACGTCTGCATCAGGCCGCAGTGGGTTGGTGCGTGATGCAAAAGAGTAGAGGAACGGGTAGCGCGTGTTCAGGTGCATCATGTAGTCGAGCCACTCTCGCACCAGGTGTGCATACAGCCGATTGACGTCGCCGCACAGGTGATGGAAGTCGCTCTCCGGGAGTGCATGGACGTCTCCTCGGGCGCCCAACTCCTCCTGCACGTGGCTGATGGCCCAGAGCAGCTCGGTGAACTCGTCGCGCTCGAGCAGACTCGGGTTCTCAAGCAGGCGCAGCAGAAAGTCACGCTGCTCGTGCAGGAGTTGGCGCAGATCCTCAAAGTCATCGGCGGTGGGCCTGATCCTGAGGCGCAGCTCCGCCGTCTCGTTACGCGCCCGCCGAATTCGCTCTGCGTCCCAGTCGGGTGCGATGGCGAGCGCAGGCAGGACCTCATCGGGGTCCGCGAGCATCTCCGGCAGGCGGTCCAGCAGCGGTCGTCCGAGCGCGCTGAAGAATGTGCCCACGACCATATTCATCTTGTCGCGCACGGCCTCGCGCTCGCGCTCGCGGAGCACGCGATC
Organism: Candidatus Zipacnadia bacterium; assembly: GCA_029821635.1. GTDB lineage: Bacteria > Armatimonadota > Zipacnadia > Zipacnadales > UBA5352 > UBA5352. The sequence goes on along the minus strand of JALGSW010000214.1, from coordinate 5,134 downwards.
GACCACCACGGAGATCACGAGGATCTCGATCGGCAGGAACGCGATGTCGCCGAACAGGTAGATGAGGACGTGATGCGCATCATGGAAGATCAGGTAGTGCGCAAAGTGCAGCAGCGCCGCGAGGCTCAGCAGCATCACCGAAATCGTGATCAGCTCTTTCCTCGTCAACTGCCCGCCTCCTCAGGGCCCCGCGCATCAGGCGTACTCGTCGCCGATCTCGCGCACCATCTCGACCCACTCGCGCAACCGCCACGGCTCGTGCTCGATCGTCTGCACGTCCTTGAGCGTGATGTCCACGATGCAGCCCCGCGCGGCCTCCATGCCCTCGCGGATGATCCGCCGGATCTTCTCGCGGTCGAAGCCGCAGCACATCACGTCCGCGGGGTTCGGCCGCCACGAGAACACGTAGTCGGTGCCGATCAGCTCCGCCGACTTCGCCACGTCGGCCATCGGCACGACCGCGATGCGCCGCAGGTTCGGGAGCTGGCGGAGCATGTCCATCTTCTCCGTCAGGTCCTCGCAGCAGCCGTACGCGACCAGCCCGAAGTGCTTGAGGATGGGAAGCTGATACTGGAACATAAACTCATCATGCATCGGGGGCGAGATCAGTGCGAACTCCTGCGCGGCGCAGAACACCCACAGGTCCTCGCGCTTGACCGGGCCTGAGTTCGGCGCGGGATCATCGAGTTCCAGCGAGTACGGCTGAGCCTGGTTCTGATGGGCGCTCAGCGACCAGTCCCCGGCGTCCTCGGCCTCCTGCTGCACCCGCTGCACCCCCTCGCTCATGTGGGAGAGCAGCCGATGGAGCCACTTCGGGTTGTCCGCCATGTCCCACATGATCTGCTCGAGCCCGCGCAGATACGCCAGGTCCGTGGAGAGGTCGGCGCGCCAGATCGTGTAGGCGGGGGAGCGGTCGACGTTCACGGTCAGGATGTCACCGACGGCGCCGCGCAGGCGCTCGATGTTGCGGGCGGTGGCGTCCTCGTCGATGACGTGGTGGGGCTCAGCGAGCCTCTCGATGTCCTCGAACTGTTTGAGAGGCGGGTCGTAGAGCCACGCGCCCCCTGGCTCCTTCGGTCGGATGCGGTTGTAGGGCACCCCCCACGGCCCGTGTTCGGGCATCTGCGTTGAGGCACGCTGCGTGATCCACGGCTCGATCACGTAGTCGTCCGCGACCCACTCCTGCACGATGCCCTGGCGCAGGACGCGCTCGTGGCCCTGCCAGAACGGATCGGTGCACTGCAGCTGCGACTCCGGGTGCTCCTGCCACGCCGCCAGCCAGCGCATGTAGACGAGCGGGCGCGTGCGCTCCAGTGAGTTGTGCCGCCGCCACAGGTCGCGGCGCTCATCCATGATCGGCAGCGCGGCAATCTCTGCGTACCGCTCCGCAAGCCCGCGGATGATCTCGATATCACGCCGGTCGTCGGTCATGCGAACCTCCATCAGTCCCTCATCAGATACGTGTGCATCGCCTTGACCGCGAACTTCCCGGCCTCCACCGTCACCGACTCACCGGTCGTTACGTCTGTGACCGTCGCGCCTCGGGCCTCGTGCGTCCCGTCCGTGAACGCGAAGAGCACTCGCACGCTCGCGTCGGGATCGGCCCACTCGACGCCGCGGTCGCCGGGGAGCGTTGTGCGCAGCTTCATGTGCTCGACGACCGCCACGTAATCGCGATTGTTCTGCGCGATCTTCGCGTGGCGCTCGGGGGTCTGCGAGAACACCGGCCAGCTCAGCCACACCGGCGACTTGTTCGCCAGCATCCGGTAGTAGTAGTCGCCCGCGGTCAGCACGTCGTTGATCGCCCGGTCCTGCGCATCATTGCCCCGGTGTCCGAGGTAGTTCGAGAGCCCGTAGCGCGTGGTCGGGTCGGGCCCCGACGGGTGCGCGGTGTCGATGTTCGCCACCGGGAAGCCCGGCGCGTTGATGCCGAATGTGCCTGTGGACTCGGTGTAGAGCACGTAGCCGAGGTCGCTCAGTCGCGCGTGGAAGCGGAAGAGCCCTTCGGCCTGCTCCAGCTTGACCTTGCGGTCGGCGAGGTTGATCCCGTGCGTGAAGTTCCGGTATGAGTCGAGCCACAGCGCGCCGAGGCCGGTCTCCTCCCGGATCTTGCGCCATGCCTCCACCGCGTAGTCTGCGTAGCCGGTGGCGAAGCGCGCGCCGAGGATGTCCGGCCAGCAGTAGGTGGTCGGCGGCTTGCCGTTCGCGCCTTCAAGATGCCACTCCGGGTGCTGCTCGAAGAGCGGCGAGAACTGCCACAGGTGCGCGGTCGGCGCCCACGCCTGGACGATCATTCCCTGCGCGACGGCGGCGTCGCAGAGCGCTTTGACGCCCTCGGCGCCGCCCCACTCATCGCCGGGGCGGATGTAGTCAAGCGAGCAGCCGCCCTTGCCCCAGATGCTGTGCACCGAGAAGACCTTGAAGCCCAGCGCTGCCACCTGCGGCACGACCTCGCCCGCATAGTAGCCCATCAGGTCATCGTGCGTCGCGCGCTCCTTCCAGTGCCCCCACACATTCATGACCGGCATCGGCGTATGCTGCGCGATGCCCCAGAAGCCCGCGTGCAGGTTGTAGACGTAGTCATGCGCGCGCGTCCATGCGTCGTGGCTGCCCGCGCCGCTCAGCAGCACGCAGCGCCACGCGGTCGTTGCCTCGCTGTCGCCCGCGAACGGCATCGTGTCGCGATAGGCGATGTACTGCGTTCCGCCCGCGCGCAGCGTGTCCACGTAGGGGATGGCCTCGTCGTAGAAGCTCAGGATCGCGCCATCGTCGGCGTACTGGTAGTCCAGCCCGTCGCCGCCCGCGAAGCGCGTGCCGGGATCACCCGCGTAGGTGTTCTCGGGCGTGATCGTGTACTGATTCTGCACCGCGTACGCGTTCTGCGTCACCACCGTGACGCCCATCGGGTCGCCGCGAAGCTCCCACGTCGCGCGGTCCGCGATCTGCAGCGCGCGCTCAGTGTCGCTCGCCCAGGCGTAGCGGTAGGCGTAGCCCGCGTAGCTCTCGCCCGCGATCTCGCGCGTCACCGGGCGGAAGTGCCATTCGAGCAGAGCTTCGCTGCCCTCGCCGTCCTCGCGCACCAGCGCCGTGCGCACGATCACCTCGTCGCCGCGCACCTCGTGGTCGAGGTAGCGGCAGGCGGTGTAGTGGCCGCCGGAGTCAGTCTCGACCAGCGGCGCGATCGGCGGGGCCTGCGGGTTGCGCAACGGCGTCGCGGCCCACTGCGCCTGCGTGATCCCGACGATCCGGTCGCCGTCGAGCGGCATCAGCAGCCGCGTCTGGCCCTTCAGGCGGATTTCCAGCCCCTCATCGGTGCGTTTCACCCGGCTGCGCTTCACGCGAGGCGCGGTGTTGGCGGCTGAGACCGCGAGCTGACGCAGATCGGCCGCAGCGGTCCCCGCGTCGGGCAGCTCCGTGGCGTGCGCGATCGGCTCCACGTCGTAGCGCGCCTCGACCCAGCCGGTGGCGCGGCCGTGGCTGGGGCGGATCTCCACGTCATCCACCCACAGCCGCCCGCCCGCCGAGCGCGCCCAGAACTCGATGCGCGCGTAGTGCACGCCCGCGGAGGGCACGGTCACGCTCTGATGTACGCGCTCCCAGTCCCAGTCGCCGTCATGCTTCGGGCCCACCGTGAACCAATCGACGAGGTCGCGGTCCTCGTCGAGCCAGAAGATCTTCGTGTGGTACGTGCGCACGCCCCGGCCCGCGATGTCGAAGCTGACCTCCAGCGTGCGGCCCGGCTCGACCTCGAAGGTCTCGCTGCCGGCGGCGTTCGTCCAGCCGACCGATGGCGCCGGCTGCTTCGCCCAGTCCCACCACGTCGCCATGTCCGGCGCGGCGACCTCGTTGGGCGTGCAGGCGGCGGTCAGCGCGCGCGAGCCATCCGGCCCGACGGCAAGCTCGCGGTCGCGCTCGGAGTAGGCCCGGCCGAGGCCCCAGCCTTCGGGCGAACCATCCGCGCCCGCGGCCTCCATGTCGCCATTCGCGACGAGGTTCTCGCCGGGCGGCTGCACGGGGCCGATCTCCGTGAACGAGACGTCGTCGATCATCGCCCACGCGCCGACGTCGCCGAGGTAGATGTCGAAGCGGATGCTCTTGATCTCCTCGCCGACCGCGCCGTAGAAGAAGTCGTAGCGCGTCCACTGGTCGGTCAGGTCGGCATGCAGCATCGAGCAGCCGCCGACCCAGTTCGGGTTGTACTGCGAGAGCTGGATGCGCAGGCGCCACTTGCCCTTCGCCCACATCGACGCGAGGTACTGCGTGTCGGGCTTCAGGTCGGTGGTCTCCGCCTGGAAGACGTCCGCGCGGTTGTTCGCGGCGTCTGCGTCGATGCGCAGAGCCGCCTCTCCGGAATGTGCGTCATCCACGCGCATGAGCGGGTTGCCGTTCGATTTCCAGCCCACCGGCGCGCCGTCGGCCCACTCCTCGAAGCCGGGGTTGGCGAGCAAGTTCGCCTCCTGCGCGAAGGCAGTGGCGGCGATGGAAACGCATGCGGCGATCAGCAGTCCTCTGCGCATCGTCGAATCTCCCTCGCGTCGTTGTCGTTCTGGAGCGGAGGCGCTTCAGCGGCTCCGACATGCCTGCGCTCAGCCCGCCACGAACTCCACCGTCGGGTAGTCGCCGAAGTCCAGCACGAACCGCCCGTTGTCGCTCGGGTACTCGAACGTGCCGCCCTGCTGGAAGTCGTTCTCCTGCTCGGTGCGCTTGGCCAGCCGCCCGTTGGGCAGCAGGTAGTCATCCGCGTACTTCATCACCACGAGGTCGCGCTTCCCGACGGGGTGGCCGGTGGTCGTGACTGCGTAGCCGTCCACCTCGATCGGCGTCAGGAAGCGCCCGTCCACGTGCATCCCCGCCGCGGTCATGCGCGCGAACTGCTCCATCTTCGGCGCCACCGGGCAGCTCAGGTCCTCGGTGCCGTGCGCGATGACGATCTGCAGCGCCGGGTTCGCCTCCGCCAGCAACCGACAGTGCTCCGGGTCGCCGAAGTCCCGGATGCGTCGCATGTCCTCCGTCCGAAAGCCTAGCCTTTATACACATCTCCTCCCATGAGGAGGACGCCGATAACGATGTCCTGAAGCCGCATGAGGCCTCGCCAGAGCACTTTGACACCCGGATCGCCATCTCCTTTACGCCC
>JALGSW010000213.1 GCA_029821635.1 Candidatus Zipacnadia bacterium | reverse complement strand
CTCCACCGTGTACACGCCGCATGAGACGATCGCGCCCGGACAGTGGGCGTGGCGCTACGGCTTTGCCACCGACGAGGGGCCGGTCTTCAGTCAGACGCGCCGCTTCACCGTGCCCGCCGACGCCGTGGAGTTCCCGCTGCCGCGCATCGACGAGGTGATCGCCGCGATCCCGAACGTGCACCCGCGCGCGTACTACCATCGTGACGACCTTGACGAGCTGCGGCGGAAGGTCCGCGAGGAGCCGCAGTGGCGGGAGCTCGCCGGGGGCACGATCCGTGCGGCCGAGCGGCAGATCGGCGCGGAGCTGTACCCCGAGCCGGAGTACCTCCCCGAGGGCGGGATCGAGCGCAGTCGGGCTTACGCCCAATCCTTCCGCACCATGCGACCTTTCACCTCAGGGATGGAGACCTGCGCGAAAGCGTACGTGCTCACCGGCGATGAGCGCTTCGGCGCCGAGGCCAAGCGCCGGCTGATGCACTTCATGAGCTGGGACCCGGACGGGCCGACGAGCGTCCGGAACAACGACGAAGCCGCGATGGACCTCGGCAAGCGCGGCCCACGCACCTACGACTGGATATACGACCTGCTCAGCGACGAGGAGCGCGCGACCTGCCGGACGGTCCTCGGGCGGCGCGTCGAGCAGATGAACGAGCTGCACCGCGCCATGCCCTTCACCAGCCGCCCCTACTCGTCGCATCCCGGCCGGATGATCGGCTTCGTGGTCGAGGACGCGATCATCCTCGCGCACGAGGTGCCCGAGGCCCGCGAGTGGCTCGACTACACGCTCCGGCTGCTCTGGTCGGTCTACCCCGCGTGGGGCAATCCCGACGGCGGCTGGGCGGAGGGCCCCGGCTACTGGAACGCCTACATCGGCATGCTCCAGCCGGCCGTGCTGCTGCTCGACGACATCGGCGTGCCCTTCAAGCGCAAGCCCTTCTGTGAGAACAACGGCTGGTTCGGCCTCTACGGCGTGCCGGCGGGCGGGAAGATGCGCCCCTTCGGCGACGGACATCAGGGCTCGGTCGGGCGCGGCGACGGCCAGGTGCTCTACCGCTGGGCGACGCTCTATCAGAACGGCTACTGGCGCTGGTATGCCGAGCAACTCGGCGCAGACCCCGGCTCCGCGGCGGGTGAGTTCGGCTTCTACGATCCCGAGCTGCAGGCGACGCCGCCCTCGGACATCCCGCAGGGCCGCGCGTTCCCTGACATCGGCCTGGCGTGCATGCACTCGGACCTCGCGGACCCGGCCAGCAATGTCTACCTGCTGATGCGCTCGAGCCCCTACGGATCGGTCAGCCACTCGCACGCGTCACAGAACGCCTTCGCGATCGGCGCGTTCGGCGAGGCGCTCGCGATCAGCTCCGGCTACTACCAGCTCTACGGCTCGCCGCACCATGCGCAGTGGACGTGGGACACGCGCGCGCACAACTCCGTCCTCGTGGATGGTGAGGGCCAGGTGAAGCGCAGCCCGGCCTCGCAGGGCCGGATCGTGGACTTCGACACGCAGGATGAGTACTGCTACGCGGTCGGCGACGCGACCGATGCCTACGGCGGGCGGCTCGAGCGCTTCCTGCGCCGGGTGCTCTTCATCCGCCCGGACGTGTTCGTGATCTGCGACGAGCTTGTGTCCGCCGCGCCCGCCACCTTCCAGTGGCTGCTGCACGCGCGCGAGGAGATGACGCTGGACGAGGCGGGGCAGACGGTGCTGATCTCGGCGGGCGAGGCGCGCCTGCACACGCAACTGCTGCAGCCCGCGGAACTGCGGCTGACGCAGGCGAAGGGCTTCCCCGTGGCTCCCGAGCGCGAGGCGCCCGATCAGTTCCATCTGACCGCCGACACAGGCCGGCCCGCCGAACGCGCGACCTTCCTCTCGGTGCTGACCGCCTACCGCGAGGGCGACGCGGAGCGCGTCCCACGTGCGGAGGTCGTTGAGGCCGAGGGCGGGGCGGGTGTGCGGCTGATCTGGCCGGAGGAGAGTGCGTTGGTGCTCTGGCGCCTCGGTGACGCGGACGAGGTGCGCGCGGGCGATTCCCGCACGCAGGCGGACGTGAGCGTTATCCGCCGCGACGCGGATGGTCAGGTGACGGGCATGTACAGCTACGAGGCGACCGAGGTGAGCGAGGGCGGGTAGCAGGAGGATAGAGCCGTTGGAGGGGCCGGCCCGAAGGGCTGATGCCTGCGCCGTCGTTTGCGCAGGCATCAGTCGCCTGACCGGCCCGCCGTTCTTGCGGACCTCAATTCTCGCCGAGGAGCAACCACACGTCCCCGCGCGAGTCCGTGCCGCCGCGCGAGGCCACGTCCGCGACGATCTCGTACTTCGCGCCCTCGCGCAGCTCGTCGAGCGTAAGGTGGTAGACATTCCCGCGGTCGCTCGCGCCCGTGTTGCCCGCGTGCTCGTCCACGGAGACCTCCTCGCCATCGACCAGCAGTGCCGTCCGGCCGATCGTCAGCGCGTGCGCGCCGCGCGTATAGTCCCACTCGATGCTGATCTGTCCTGGCTGGACGATCTGCGCGGTCACATCGTAGCGCAGCTCCGCATGCTCCTCGGACATCTGCTCCGGACCCCAAGTGCCGATGCGGATGATCCGCCCGCTGATGAAGCCGAACTGCCGCCCGTCGGGCAGCTCCTCGATCGTCCCCGCGCGCAGGCCATCGGCCACGCCCTGCAGCTCATCCGCGAGCGCCACCACGTCCGCGTGCAGCTTCTCGGCACGCTCCGCATCGCCCATCGCTGCCCCGACCTGCTCGGCAGCCTGCAGCAGCCCCGCGTGGATCGCCGCCAGCGGCTCGGCCAGCTCGCGGACAGCGTTCGCGGCGTCGTCGACGTGCCCGGCGGCTGCTTCGCGGTCGTCCGGCAGCGCCTTGCGCGCCTCGGCGTAGTCGCCCGAAGCCGCCTGCATCGCCAGCAACCTGTGCGCGCTCTCGCGGACCATCGTGTACGCGAGCTTCGTATGCGCGAGCAAGTCGGCGTTGCGGGTCGCGTCGCCCTCGATGCTCCCCACGCGCGCGATGGCGGCGTCAGTCGCCTCGACGATGGCGCTCGCGGCTTCCATCGGTCGCGGGTTCTTCGCCGCGAAGTCGCGCAGCGCCGCTCGCGGCGGGGCCCACCACACGGCCGTGATCAGCCGCCCGTCGTAGCACAGCGCGGCCAGTCCGTCGCGCGACCACGGCTCGATCAGCGCCTCGTCAAGCCGCTCGCCCGCGTCCTCGGCGCTCAGGCCCAGCCAGTGCTGCGCGTAGCGGCGCTCGTAGTCCGCCACCGGTGCGCGGCCCAGCGACCACGCGCACTCGGCCGCGTAGACCATGCCGGGCAGGCTGTTGGTCACGATGCCACCGCGCTGCCACTCCCAGGTGGTGGTCATGCAGCCGCCGCAGCCCTTCTCGGCTCCCGCCTGCAGGAAGCCGCGGATACCCCGCCAGGTGGTGCGGTAGTCGGGCCAGATGCGTGAGAAGCAGACCACTGCGGGGGAGACCCAGACGTCCTCGAAGCCCGCTTCCTGGTATTGCTTGATCGCCGGGTAGGTCGCCGGGCCGTGGTAGATCCACTCGGTCGGGATGCAGTCCATCTGCAGCAGATCGGTGGCGCCGAGTGTCAGGCCCGTATGCGACGGCCAGAAGAGCATCGTTCGCCCGTGCTTGTTGCACAGCTCGTTCAGCCGGTTCATGTGCTCGGCGTAGAGCGCCTCGACGCTGCCCTGCTCAACCTTCGCGCGGCACTGCTCGCACTTCCCGAAGCCGGTCTCGAACTCATCGCCGCCCACGTGGATGTACTGCGAGTTCGGGAACTGCTCGGCCAACTCGGCGTAGATCGTGTCGAGGAACTCCCACGTCGCGGGGTTCGAGGTGCAGTAGACCCACGTCTGCCCGGCCTCGCGCAGGTGCGCCAGCTCCTCGCTGCCGAGGACCGCCGATGCGTGGCCGAGGGACTCGAACTGCGGCACGAGTTGCATGTGATAGCGCTGCGCGTATGCGGACAGCTCGCGGGCCTTCTCCGGCGTGAACGTGGCAGCGCGCCAGCTCGCGGATCACGCGCTGCCACCACTCCACCGGCACCGTCTGCCCGCGCGCCACGTCGTACTGCAGCCCGCGCACCGGGTAGGCGGGTTCATCGCTGATCTCGACGTGCGGCAGGCGACCGTCCGGGCCGACGAGCTGCGCGATCGTCTGCGCTCCGTAGAACAGCCCGGTCGCGTTGGAGGCCGTCACGCGTGCCATCTCCGCCACCGACGCGTGATACGAGCCTTCAGGCTCGGCTGCGAAGGTCTGCACGCGTTCGAGGGCGATGTCACCCGCGCGTGGCTCGCCCCGCGTGATGCTCAGGCGCAGACCGGCGCGCTCGTTGATCTGTTCAGCGAGGTCCTCGGCGGCGAAGCGGTCCGCCGTGTCGGTCAGCGGCCCGAGCACGATGCGGCTCCGAGCGCTCAGGCGCATCGCCCCCTCGGCGAACTGCATCTGCCGGGGCATCGGGATGATCGCGACCTGCCGCTCGCGCATCGCCTCCATCGTGTCGATCACGCGGCGCAGCTCGGGTGTGCCCTCGGCGATCAGCGCGGTGACCTCGCGCCGGCCGGGGTTGTGCCGGTAGAGTGTCCAGCCGTCGCCCTCGACGATGGCCGTCACGTACACGTCGAGGTGCCCTCGCTGCAGATCCGCCTCGGTCAGCGCGCTCGTGACGTCGATCGGCCGGCGGTTCTCGGCATTCCACTCGTCACCGTCGGCGATGACCGGGCTCTCGTAGATCACCGGCCCGTCCTCGGCGTCACGCCGCACGATGAGCTGATACGAGCTGCCCTGCCCCGTGTAGGCGACCACGTTCGCGAGGTTCAACCCGTACGCGAGCGGCATCGCGTCCGGCGTCGGGAAGCGCAGGTGCACGGGCGTCGCCGATTCGAGCTGGCCGAGGTGCCCGTCGCCGGTGGGCGTGGGCTCAATGACCGGGTGTGGCTGCGCGAGGCCCAGGTACTCCGAGCCCTGCACCTGCGCGCAGACGCAGGAGCCTGCCGCGATCAGGCAGATCAGGGCGGCGACGATCGTCCGTTGCATCGGCATGGCGAGCACCCCTGGCGCACCGTGATCAAGGCAGGTACCTCTTGCGCGCAGCGGACGCGATTCCTCCACCCGAGGTGCAGACAGGTGAAGCGGCCCTCGGCGGGGAATACCCAATTCAGACCGATGCCACGAGGACGCGCGCCGCGCACAGGAGGGCACGAAGATGGCCGACGGTGGAGAGAACATCCCCGGCCCCGATGACGCCCATTCCGGCGGAGCGCCTTTGCACGCGCGGCCGGCCTCCCCGCAGGCCGCCGCATACGAAGACACCAACCCGCCCGAGGCCGCCTCATCCAGACGGTCGTGGTGGCCGTTCTGCCTGATCGCCGGTCTCGGCGGCTGCGGCTGCATCTTGGTCGTAGCGCTCGCGTTCGGACTCATCGGCGGCGTTTCATGGACGCTTTTCGGCGACGGGCAGGCGCAGCCGCCCGTGGCTCCCATCGCTCCACAGCTCGCCCCCGACATCGTCGAGCCGAGCACCGGCGACGCTCCCGGACCTGACGGTGAGGCCCCGATCGACATAAGCACGCCGGGCGCCGCCGCCGCGATGGCGTGGGCCAACAACCGCCGCGCGGACTGGCAGGCGACGATCAACGATCACTCCGAGGACTGGACCTGGGTGCGGCTGCTGATGGGGCCGCCCAACTCCGAGTGGACGACCTGGGTCGATATCCAGTGGAACACGCCCTCCGGCCGCTACGGACTGCTCGACGAGGGCCCGATCGCGCAGGGCGACCCCGCGCCCGGCGATGCTCCGGACATCTACCAGCCCGGCGAGGAGGTCGCGAAGGAGGCCGCCCTCGGCTATGCGGAGCAGCCCGACTGGGTTACTCGCGTTGACAAGCATTCGGACGACTGGCGCACCGCCACGGTAAGCGTGGGGCCTCCCGCATCCGAGTGGGTCTGGGCGATGGATCTGCGCTGGAATGACAGCGACCTCAACTACGATCTCGTCGAGACCCGCGACGTGTTCTCCGGGCCCATGGAGTAGATGCGCCATGCCTGTGATGCAGCGCGAGGCCTCGGACAACGAGTACCTGCACCGGGACTTCCACGGAGCGCTCTCCAGCGCCCTGATCTACCTGGAGGAGCGCTTCGGGCCTGACGCGGTGCGTGAGTACCTCCGCGAGTTCGCGCGCGCCTACTACGCCCCGCTGCGCGAGGAACTGGCCGCGCGCGGCCTGCCCGCCGTCGCCGACCGCCTCCGGCGCGTCTACGAGGCCGAGGGCGGCGAGGTGCGCCTGGAGTTGAGCGACGACGAGCTGCTCGTGGAGGTCGCGGCCTGCCCGGCGGTCGCGCACATGCGCGCCAACGACTACGCGGTCTCGCCGATGTGGCACGAGACGATCCGCACCGTCAACGAAGCGATCTGTGAGGGCAGTCCGTGGCGCTTCGAGCTGCTGGAGTACCGCGACGCCACCGGCGCGAGCCGCGGGCGGTTCTCCCGCGCGGAGGAGGGCGCGCGATGATCTCCTGCACTGAGTTCATCCCGGCGTACTCGGAGTTCTTCCGCTACCTCGAGGAGCGTGGCGGGCGTGATGAGGTCGTACGCTTCTGGGAGTATCTGTCCGACAACTTCCTGCACAACCTCCGCGATCTTGTGACCGAGCACGGCCTGCGCGGCTGCTGGACATACTGGTCGCACACGCTCAACGAAGAGGCCGCGGGCTTCACAATGACGCTCGACGAGGACGCCGGCGAGTTCAGCATCGTGATGCACGACTGCCCCTCGAAGGGCCTGCTGCTGGGCCTCGAACAGATGGCGCCCTACCACGACTACTGTGGCCACTGCGACGTGCTGTACCGGCGCGTGCTCGAGCCGCTGGGCTTCGAATGCATCGCCGATCTGAGCGCGTGCGACGAAGCCCGCTGCAGCTTCGTGGTCCGGCCGCTGGACCGATAGCGGCAGGACCTGGCCGCTCGCGGAGTGAATCACAGAACGTATGCCCGCGGTACGGGCGCCGTTCCGTGGAACCCATCCGCCTCGTGCTCCGTCAAGCACGGTGGCCGGGGCGCACCGACGCACCTGGAGGTCTCACCCGAAACCCATGAGGCATTTTCTTCGACCGATGGAAGTTCCCGGCGCGCAGGTGGACCGCATTGAGGCCGTCGCTCAGCGCTGCCTCGACACCGCGCGCATCAAAGCCGACGACGGTACCTGGATCTTCCAGCCAGACGGCGCGGGCAAGTACCCGGGCCGCATCTACTTCCGCGACTTCTGCTACGCCGTCGAGGGCGCCGGACATCTCATCCCGCCCGAGGAGATCGCCGCCGCCATCGACTTCCTCATCGCGGGTCAGCGCGAAGACGGCCTGATGGCCAACTGCGTCTACACCGACGGCCGCCCGGTCTACGTCGTGCACGGCAATGAGCCGCCGACCGACAACGCGCAGTTCGCGGTCAAGCTCGTGGACGCCTACTGTGACCTCACCGGCGACTACGCCCTCTACGAGCGCCACCGCAACGCGCTGATGGACGGCATGGAGACGCTGCCGCTGTCCCCGGACAGGCTCGTGATGATCGATCCGGCCAACCCGCACTCCGCCTACGGCTTCACCGACACGGTCGGCAAGACCGGCGAGGTGCTCTTCTCCACGCTGCTCTACTGGGAAGCCTGCATGGTGCTGGCGAAGCTCGGGCAGCGGGCCGAGGACCACGATGGCGCGCACATCTGGTTCGAGGCGGCCGAGCACACCGAACACAAGCTCAAGGACTTCCACCGCTCCCGCGACGGCATGATGAACGCCGCGCACGCGGACTGCAATCAGACCGACCTGTGGGGCAGCGCCTACGCGGGCGTGGTGCGCGCGCTCTCGAAGACCGAGACTGTTCGCGCCGGCGAGTACTTCTTCGACCGGTACGACGATTGCTTCCTCCGCGGTTGCGTGCGGCATATCCCGCAGCCGCGCCACTGGCAGCGGATGCTGGCCGAGTACCCGCGCGGGACCTATCAGAACGGCGGGTACTGGCCGGTCGCGACGGGCTGGGCGGCGATGGTGCTCGATCGCTTCGACCACACGACCGCGGTGATGCTGATCGACGAGGCGGCCGACCTGCTCGAGGAGCAGGACGCACCCGAGTGGATCAACGAGACCGAGACGGACGGGAAGCTCTACGTGGCGAGCGCCGCAAACGTGTTGGGGGCAGTGAAGAGGGCGTGAACGCAGGACAGGCTTCTCGGCCTGTCAATGTGGCTGTCGCGGGGAATAGCGCAGCAGAAGACCGACAGGCTGGAAAGCCTGTCCTACTCGACCAGGAGGTCCAACATGAGGCTCAGTCCACTACTGATAGGTGTGGTCATCATGGCAACCGCCGCCGGCGCTGCGAGTGCCGCCGACCTGCCCCTCAACCACGTCGTGCTCTACTCGAGCGGCGTGGGCTTCTTCCAGCACTCGGGCATGGTCCATGACGACGAGACGGTCGAACTCTCGTTCCGCGCCGAGCAGATCAACGACATCCTCAAGTCGATGGTGCTCCAGGACCTCTCCGGCGGCACCATCGGACCGGTGACCTACGCCCCGCGCGATCCGCTGGAGCGCACCTTGCGCTCCTTCGCGGTGGACATCGCCGATGAGCCGTCACTGGGCGACCTGCTCTCGCGCCTGCGCGGCGCCGACGTCGCTATCACCAGCACAAGCTCGGGTGAAATCCGCGGCACGATCCTCGGCACCGAGTGGCAGGAGAAGTCCGTCGGCGAGGACAGCGTCGTCGAGTTCGAGGTCGTCAACATCGTCAACGACGCGGGCATGATGCAGATCCCGATCTGGCACATCAAGGACGCGAAGCTGCTCGACCCCGAGCTTTCCGGCGACCTGCGCAAGGCCCTCGCGGCCATCGCCGCCAACCGGGACGTGTCCAAGCGCGGCGTCGAGCTGCACTTCACCGGCGCCGGCGCCCGCCAGGTCTCCGTGGGCTACCTGCTCGAGACGCCCGTGTGGAAGACCACCTACCGCCTCGTTGCGGATCAGGGCGAGAGCTTCCTGCAGGGCTGGGCGATCGTCGAGAATACCACCGACACAGACTGGGAGGACGTGAACCTCGCGCTCGTCTCCGGACGGCCGGTGAGCTTCACCCAGGACCTCTACCAGCCGATCTACGTGCAGCGCCCCGACGTACCGGTGCAGACGCAGGTCGCGGCGCGCCCGAAGATCTACGGCAGCGCGCTTGAAGAGGCCGATGAAGGCGAAATGATGGCCGATCAGCCGCGACGCAGCATGGCCAGGATGGCGGCTCCCTCTGCGCCGGCGGCAGAGCTGGCCGCCGGCGTGGTCGGCATGGCGGTGCCCGGCGGTTACGGCGGTGGCGCCATCGCCGCCGACGCACTCTCCGCCGGGGTAGCGGCGGCCGCCGCCGGCGAAGAGGTCGGCGAGATGTTCCACTACGCGATCAACCAGCCGATCACGATCGGCCGCCAGGGCTCGGCGATGATCCCGATCGTCAACCAGCCGGTCGAGACCGACAAGCTCTCGATCTACAGCCCCGGCAGCAACTCAAAGCACCCGATGCACGGGCTGCGGCTGACCAACACCACGGGCCTGGCGCTGATGGCGGGCGCGATCACGGTCTTCGACGGTGGCGCCTACGCGGGCGACGCGCTCGTGGATGACTTCGGGCCCGGCGATGAGCGGCTCATCAGCTACGCGATCGACACCGCGGTTGAGGTCGCCCCGGAGGCCAAGGGCGGAAACCAGATCCGCGAGTCGATCAAGGTCGTCAACGGCGTGCTGATCGCGAAGACGACGCAGACGATGCAGGTCGAGTACACGATCAAGAACAGCGCCGAGGAGACGCGCACGGTGCTCATCGAGCACCCGCGCCGCAGCGGCTGGGAACTGATCGAGCCGAAGGACCCGGCGGAGACCACGCGCGACCTCTACCGCGGTGAAGATGGAGCAGCCTCTCGTCGAGCGCATCGCGCTGACCTCCGAGAGCGTCGATCGCGTCGCCTACTACATGCAGTGGCGCGAGCTGCCCGATGATGTGAAGCAGGCGCTGCAGCACATCATCGACGTGAAGCGCCAGATCGCCTCGCTCGAGACCGAGATGCAGACGCGCCAGGCGCGCCTCGAGCAGATCTCCGAGGAGCAGGAGCGGATCCGGCAGAACATGGAGCAGCTCGACCACGACAGCGAGCTCTACACGAAGTACGTGGCGAAGCTGACGGAGCAGGAGGACGAGTTCGACCGCGTCCGCAAGGAGATCGACAACTTCCAGCAGCAGCGCAACAACCTGCAGAAGGAGCTGGAGGACTACATCGCGAAGCTCAACGTCGGGTAGCAGCCAAACCCGTGGCACGGGCGTCCCGCCCGTGCAGCCGTTGCAGTTGCCGTCCGCAACATGACGACCGAACGGGCCGAGGGGCTGTCCTCTCGGCCCGCTTCCTTCTGTCTGGAGGTACCGACGACCGAACGGGCCGAGGGGCTGTCCTCTCGGCCCGCTTCCTTCTGTCTGGAGGTACCGACATGCCCATCTACTGGGGCGACATCCACAACCACAACGCCTGCGGCTACGCGAAGGGCAGCCTGCTGCGCTCCTTCGAGATAGCGCGCGAGCACCTCGACTTCTTCGCCCACGCCGGCCACTCGCAATGGCCCGACATGCCCGTCATGCCGCAGAACGCGCACATGCACTGGGTCCACGGCTTCAAGGCCATGCGCGCGGGCTGGCCGGACGTGAAGCGCCACGCCCGCACATTCCATGAGCCGGGCGAGTTCGTCACCTTCCTCGCGTGGGAGTTCCACTCCAGCGCGTGGGGCGACTACCACATCGTCTTTCCCGACGATTCCGGCGAGCTGCGCTACTTCGCCACGCTCGACGGCCTGAAAGCCTACGCGCGCAACGCAGGAGCGATCCTCGTGCCGCACCATCCCGGCTATCCCCGCCTGTGGCGCGGGCAGCTCTGGGAGCACGTGGACCCCGAGCTGTCACCGATCGCCGAGATCATCTCCGAGCACGGCGGCGCCGAACGCGATCGCGGCCTGCACGACTACATTCGCCACTCGATGGGCGGGCGCGCCACCTCCAGCACCTGGCAGTGGGCGCTCGATCAGGGCATGCGCCTCGGCGCGGTCGGCTCCACCGACGACCACCTCGGCTTCCCCGGCGCGTGGGGCGAGGGGATCGCGGCGGTTACCGCGCCCGAGCTGACCCGCGAGGCGGTCTTCGACGCTCTGAAGAGCCGTCGCTGCTACGCGGTCTCGGGCGACCGCATCGAGATCGACTTCAGCGTCAACGGGCAGCCGATGGGCAGCGAGATCGCCTCCGCCGACGTGCGCGAGATCGCCGTTGCCGTCCGCGGCTGGGATGAGGTCACGCTGGTCGCGCTGATCCGCAACGGCGAGCCGATCGCGCGGGCCTTCGGGAAGCAGAAGCCCGCCCTCGACCCGTGGCCGGGCCGGGCGCGCTGCCACGTGCGCTACGGCTGGGGGCCGTGGGCGACGCTGAGCATGCCGCGCACCTGCGACTGGGAGATCGCGCTGTCGCTGGAGGGCGCGACGCTGCGCGAGGTCGTGCCTGCGTGGCAGGCGGCTCCGTATGAGGAAGAGCGCCGCGACCGAGTGCTGGCGCGCAGCGACACCGCCTGCCGCTGGCAGTCCTTCACCGCGCGGCAGGG
>JALGSW010000056.1 GCA_029821635.1 Candidatus Zipacnadia bacterium | reverse complement strand
CATCGGCCCACT
Organism: Candidatus Zipacnadia bacterium; assembly: GCA_029821635.1. Taxonomy (GTDB): domain Bacteria; phylum Armatimonadota; class Zipacnadia; order Zipacnadales; family UBA5352; genus UBA5352. The sequence continues at coordinate 26,143 of JALGSW010000056.1, read as the reverse complement.
CCTCGAAGCCGGGGTTGGCGAGCAGGTTCGCCTCCTGCGCGCAGGCGGCAGCGGCCAGGAATACGCATGCGGCGATCAGCAGTGCTCTGCGCATTGCGTGGTCTCCTTCGATCGGGTTGCGTCGGTGTCGTCAGTCGTCTGGAGGGGCCGCACGAGCCATGCGAGCGTAGCGAGCAGGGCGAGGTCGGCCCTCGGTTGTTTGCGTGAGAGTGCAGGGCCGACCTCGCGACATCCGCTGCGCAAATGTCGCTCGTGCGGCCCCTCCAACGGCAAACGGCGCGGCCCAACGCGCCGGACGCTCATCCCTCCACGAACTCCACCGTCGGGTACCCCTCAAAGTCAATCACGAACCGTCCGTTGTCGCTCGGGTACTCGAACATGCCCCCGCGCTGGAAGTCGTTCTCCTGCTCGGTGCGCTTCGCGAGCCGCCCGTTGGGCAGCAGGTAGTCGTCAGCGTACTTCGCCACGACCATCTCGCGCCTGCCGACCGGGTGGCCGGTGGTCGTGACGGCGTAGCCGTCCACGTCGATCGGCGTGAGGAAGCGCCCGTCCACGTGCATCCCGGCCGCGGTCATGCGCGCGAACTGCTCCATCTTCGGCACCACCGGGCAACTCAGGTCCTCGGTACCGTGCACGATCACGATCTGCAGCGCCGGATTGGCCTCCGCCAGCAGCCGGCAGTGCTCCGGATCGCCGAAGTCGCGGATGCGCCGCACGTCCTCGGTTCGGAAGTAGGGGCTCTGCGGGTCGCGCGAGTACCCCGCGTTGATGTGCGTGCCTTCGCCGGTGCCAAATGCGAGGGCGTCGATCAGTCCGGGCATGCCGCAGATGTCCACTCCGCAGGCGAAGGTGCGCGGCGCGAGCTTGCAGACCATCTGCGTCACGTTGCCGCCGCCCGAGCCGCCCATCGAGTAGACGCGATGCTCGTCGAAGCTCAGGTCGGCCTCGATGAGCTGTCGGCGCACGTGGTAGAGCGCGCCGAGGCAGTCCATCGCCTGCAGATAGCCGAAATCGTAGGGATGCGTCCGGGTGTCGGACGCTCCCTCGGCCCCGCTCTGCAGGTAGTTCACGCTCATCGTGACCACGTTGTAGCGGTCGGCGAAGGTCCGGCACCAGCCGCGGTAGATCGGCTGGTCGTAGATACCGCCCCAGTTGTGCAGACACAGCATCAGCCCGGTGCCCTCGCCGATGCCCGCGACCGGCTCATCGACCCACATATTGACAGTGCGCTCGCCGGGCTCGAACGGCCACTGTTGCGCGGCGAACTCTTGATCCTGCACCAGCACGCGGTCCTCGCTCATCGTGCCCGTCAGCCTCCGTTGGGCGCCTCTGTCGGCGCCATCTGCATCAGCAGCGTTGAGTTCGGCTCAAGGTCGAGCGTGATCGAGCTGCCCGTCCCGAGGGCTTCCCCGGTCAGGGCATTCGTCAGCCCGACGCTGCGCGGCAGGCGCAACTCGCGCTGCCCGCCCGTTGCGGTGTGCAGCGCGATGTAGCGCCCATCCGCGCGCAGTACGTCGCCCTCTTCGTCGATGTAGCGCGTCACCCCTGCCTCCTGCATGACCGCGGCGAGCAGCTCGCGCGGGACGAACGGGACCGCGGAGTAGACGCTGAGCGAGCGTCCCTCGCCCGTGGCGACCACGGCCGGGTAGTCCGTGCCCGTGATCCGGCCGATGACCCGCCCCTGGTCCGGCATGGGCAGCAGCGCCGGCGCGAACGCCCCCGAGCCGTAGCGCGCCTCCTGGCGTGTCGTGAGCGTGCCGGTCAGCGCCCGCAGGTTCGTCGTCTCCAGCACGCAGCGCCCGACGCCACCGGTGTCATGCAGCACGAGCTTGCAGCCCCGCAGAGGCAGCGTGGGCTTCTCGGGCTTCTCCCGCGACCACGGGGCGGCCGTGAACGCCGCGAGCGGATACACGTGCTCGCGCGGCTCCCCGGCCACCAGCACCTCCTCAGGCGCGACGAACTCGCTCATGTTCGCGTCCTTGATGACGAAGGTGAAGCGCAGTGTTGGCGCCTCGCCGGTGAGCGCGATGTGCAGGCCGAGGCCGTCGCGCGGATCGAACGGCTCGGGCGCGGTCCAGTGGCTGTCCGTGTAGCTGTAGCCCGTGTCGAAGGTCCAGCGTAGCCCGCCCTCCATCGCCTCCATGTCATACGCCTTGTACCAGCGCTCCATCGTGTCCTCGTCGCGCGGGTTATACCAGTTCGCCATGTCGCCGAGGCCCGCGATCGGCTCCTCGCCGGTCACATCGAGGTCGCGTACCTCCAGCGGCGGGAGTCCGGCCATCAGCGGATCGTCGGTAACGGCATCGACGTATCCGGGCAGCCAGCGCTTCAGCAACGCAAGCTCCAGGCCGGTGACCTGCTTCGCCTGGGCAAGCGAGACCTCTTCGGGCGTCAGCAGCCCCGGGGCCCAGAGGAAGACCATCGCGTGGCGGCCCTCCTCGCGCAGCCGCTGGATCAGCGCCGCCTCGTCCGGGTCGAGCATGACCGCGTTGAGGAAGATCAGCACGCGGTAGCGGTCGAGGTCGGCCGCAGTAAGCTGGGCGAGCTGGTCGAGGTGGATCGCGTCGAAGGGCGCGCCCGCGTGGTAGAGTTCGGTGCCGATGTCCTCGGTCAGATGGTAGCCGATGGTCATGCCGTGCCCGTCGCTGAACGCGTAGAAGCTCTCCGGGTCGCAGACCAGCGCGACCTGCGCGGTGTTCGCGCGCGGCTCCTGCAGGGCCTGCTCAGCCACGCTCTGCAGCTCCTGTGCGCGCTCCATGATCGCGGGGTCGTCGAACCAGCCGCCATTGTTGTCGGCGCCGAAGTCCACGTACCAGAAGCCCGCGCGCTCGATCAGCGCGGTGCTGAACTCGCGCGTGACGGCGGCCAGCGACTGCGTCACGTCCTGCGTGCGCCCGTACTCGTCGCGCGAGTGCAGATACGTGCGGATGTCGCCCTCGAGGATGTGCGGCTTGCCGCCGATGCGGTGGGCCGCGCCGAGGCTGCGCAGGCGCCCGTCATCGCCCATCAGCCGCTTGGAGTAGCTGTAGGGCGCGACGAAGTAGTCCAGATAGGGGCTGTTGAAGAGTCGCTGCAGCTCCAGGTGACCGCCCTGAGTCTGCGGCTGCACACCGAAGAAGTAGCCGTAGTAGGCGCCGCAGACCTTCGCGCCGCCGGTCGCCTCCTTGACGATGCGCCCGAAGTGCTCCAGCGCCTCCGCCACCACGAGCTGGTGGCAGCGGTAGTAGTCCATCGCGAGGCGCTCCGTCGCCGGGTCGTGGAATGCGATCAGGTCGCCGAACTTGCGCGGCTCCACGCCCGGCACGTCGGCGGTCGCGATGGTCGGCTCGGGACTCGCCCACGCCGCCTGCAGGGCCGCGTCGGTGCCGTAGCGCTCGCGCAGCCACTCGCGGAAGCGCCCGGTCATCGCAGGGCCGGTGTCGGGGTACTGATTGCGCCAGCTCCCGAAGTAGTGCCACTCGGCGGAGATCCCGTAGCCGGGATGGTAGCCGACGACGCGCTTGCCCCACGGCTGCGCCTCGACGTGCTCGATCAGCGCGCGCCACGCCGCGCCGGTGTCCTCCAGCCATGCCTGCGAGGCCATCGAGCCCCGAACCGCCCGGAAGCGCTCGTCGCCGCCAAGCTCGCCCGGGGTCGCATAGCCGACCATCTCATCGGGATGCGCGCTCGTCCACCACGACGGCTGGATCAGCCGCACCATCACTATCACGTACGCCTCCGGGTCCATCTCGAGGAACATGCGGATCTGCCGGTCCAGCCTGTCGAAGTCGTACTCGTCCGGGCCGGTCCAGCTGGTGCCTATCTGTACGTGGATGGTGTACATGTGCACGCCCGCGTCGCGGAAGTTCTCGACCTGCCGCCGCCCGTGCTCGGTCATCAGATCGACCATGCCGCGGTACATCACCAGCGGCCGGGCCTCGCCGTTGAGCGTGACCGCGGCCGAGCCGTTCACGAAGCCCACCTGGGCCTCCAGCGGCGGTTCGTCCGCGAACTGCTCGGGAGGCGCCATCAGGCCCTCAAGGCGCTGCTCGTAGGAGGCAAGCTCCTCGTCGGTGATGAACACGGCCGTCGGGAACGAGGCGTGCTCGTACCACGGCGCCACGAAAGCCGAGCCAATCACCTGCACCTGCTGCCACGCCGCGTCGTCGAAGCCCGGTGTGTTCCAGCCCTCCGGCGCCTCGCGCGAGACGCGCCAGGCGCCGTCAGAGGTCACGAGGACTTCCCGCCCGCCGGGCATGGTGGCGACCAGCCGCGCGATCACGCCCGCGACGCTGGTGCCGTTCCACGCCTCGATCGCCAGCAGGTTCGTACCCGCTCGCAGCCGCCCGGTGAGGTCGTAGCGAAGCACGGCGTTGTCGCGCGCCTCCGGCTCCAGCGGGCCCTCTCCGTTCAGCCACAGTGTCTGCCTGTCATCGACCATCAGCCACAGTGTGGCCTCGGTGGGAGCCTGCGGCAGCTCGAACTGATGCCGGAACCAGCGGCTCTGCTCGCGCGCGTCCCAGACCGCGGCCTCAGGGTACCAGAGCCACTGCGCGGCGGTCTGCGGCAACTGCGAATAGGCCGGAACAGCGGTCAGCAGCAGCGTAGCGGCGAGTGCGCCGCAGGTCATCTTCAGGTGGCTATTCATCGTTGAGGCGCCTCCGTGGGATCGGTCGTCTCTCTACGGGTCAATGCCCCGCCGACCGCCGAGAGACCTTCTCCGCGCGTACGTCTGCGTCGTTCGCCGTTTGGAGCGACGCATGTGCCGTTTACATGCGTCGGCCGTCCTCCGTCCGCCCGCAGGTCGGCCTCGCACCCGGGGCGAAATCATACTCATCACTCCGGAGGTGATCGGGATGTCCCGCCTGTGCATCGTTGCGCTCACGATCGTCCTGCTGCCCGCCCTCGCGCTCGCACAGGGCGAAGAGGTGCAGCCTCTGCCCAACGCCAGCTTCGAGGACGGCCTCGCCGGCTGGAGCCAGTGGCCTGACGAGAGCGACTCGACGATCCACGCCGACACGCAGCTCGCGGCGGACGGCAACACCTCGCTGCGCGTGGACGCGATCAGCCCCTCCGACCGCGCCTTCGTGCTGCAAAGCAGCTCGGACTTTGAGCCGGGCTCGGTCTACCGCGTCTCGGTCGCGATCCGCAAGGACCCCGGCATCCCCGACAACGCGGTCGGCTTCGTCGTGAACTACCGTGGTGGCGGCACCGGCGCGATCCTCAGCCGCGCGCAGCCCATGAGCTTGACCAAAGAGCCGCTCGAGGACGGCTGGGTGCGCTGGTCTGGGCTGTTCTTCGACGAGACCGAGGGCGTCGAGAGCTGGCAGATCCTCATGCGCGTCGAGTACGCCGTTGGCAGCGTCTGGTTCGACGACATCCGCTTCGAGCGCCTCGGGCCGCCCTCCGACCTCACGCCGGACGTCTGGACGTACATACCGATCGGCGTAGAGATCGGCGGCCCTCCCGCGAGCCGGTTCGCGCGGCACCGCGAGGCCGACGATGAGGCCTACCAGGCCGCCGTGCGCTACAACGAGTTGCTGATGAAAGAGGCGCTTGCTGAGGCCGACCTGCGCGAGGTCGAACGCTGTCACGCCTACGCCGGCCGCGAGGCGCCCGCCGATCTGCGCGAGCGCTTTGAGGCGATGGAGAGCGCGTTGAACGAGGGCTACCTCAGCTTCGCGGCGAGCTTCAAGTCCGGTGACTGGGCGCAGTTCGAGCCAGTTGCAGCGCGGATCGATGAGGCCACTGAGGCCCTGACCGACGCCATCGCCGCCGCGCGCGTCGAGATCCTGCCGCGCAACGCCATCCAGTTGCCCGAGCAGCTCGGTGAGCAGCCGCGCACTCTCCCACCCTTCGCGGACGGCGGCACACGCATGAACCGCCTGCTCATCGGTGAGTGGAGCCCGACCGGCTGGCGAGACTTCGAGCGCCCCTTCGACTTCGAGTTCCACTCCGCGTCACGCTCGGGGCTCCCGCAGGACTGGCCCGAGGGCGGCGAGCCGGACTTTGGCAATATCACCGCGAAGTGCGATGAGCTCCAGAGCTGGGGCTTCGCGGGGACTTTCTCGATGATGCCCTTCGGCCAGCATGACGTGATCTGGGCGCCTGACTGGTTCATGGCGCAGCACGCCGATGATCCGGACGTCCGCAAAGTCTCCTGGGATGGTCGGCAGGGCCGGGACAGCAGTAGTTACTACGGCCTGAACTACTACCATCCGGCGGTGCGTGAGTTCATGCGCGACTACCTCACGAAGTTCGCGAGCTTTGCGAAGGACGAACCGCGCGTGTTCTTCTACGAAACCGCGCAGGAGGCCTATCCCTACTTCTCCGCGGAGGGTGCTCGCAGGCAGACGGGCTACGGCCCGAGCGCACAGGCCGAGTTCCACCGCTTCCTCGCAGGCAACTACCAGACGATCGCGGCGCTTAACGAGGCCTGGGGCACCGACTACGCCGCGTTTGACGCCATCGAGCCGCCGCCGGACCGCTTCGCGAAGACGGACCGCGAGATCACGCCGCTGGTGGCCGAGTTCGAGCGCTTCATCGAGAACGGCTACATCGACTACCTCAAGCTCGTGTATGGTTCGATCAAGGCGGGCGACCCGGACAAGCCCGTGGCCTCGCGGCACAGCGCGCTGCTCACCGCGATCAACGGCGCGCGCATCTTCGAGACCTGCGACGTCCTCGGCTACCACCGCGGCGACCCGGACATGCAGGTGATGAACCTCTACCTTAACACGCTCTCGCGCTACAACGAGCGCAAGCCACTGGCGTACCTCGAGGATTTCTGGGGGATGCAGGACGAGTCCGACCGCATCACCCAGGAGCGCGTGCAGCGCAGGGGCCTTGAGAAGCACGTGAGCCGCACCTTCGCCTGGGGCCGCACGCTGCAGATGAAGTGGTACGCGTACACCACGGGCAGCTACATCTTCACCTACAACGGCAACTGGTTCGACCCGCGCTACGACGTGCTCACGATGCGCTACTGCGCACCCGCGCTGAAGGTCGCGCTCGACGGCGCGCGCAAAGTGGACTGGCTCCTCACGCACTCGCAGATCCCGCAGTTCCGCGCGGCGATCTGGCAGCCATCCGCATCGATGCGCACGCAGGCACGCTACGGGCTCTCCTCGAGCGAGATCATCAGCCTGCACGGGCTCATCTACCCGGCCGGCTTCGCGTACGAGCTTGTGCCGGAGGAGTATTTCGCCGACGGGCGGGCGGACCTCGCCGACTTTGACGCGGTCTTCCTGCCATGTGCGGAGTATCTCTCCGAGGAGCATCAGCGCCGGCTGATCGACTACGTGCGCGGCGGCGGGACGCTCGTCGCGATCGAGCCGCCGGGCGTGCGTGACGAGCTGACACGGCCCTCGGGGTTGCTCTTGCGCGAGCTCTACGGCATCGACGACGTGGCGTTTGACGCAGAGGCGGCCTGGTGGACCTGGCAGTCAACGCGCTGCACTCCGGGGCCGATGGAGATGGCCGAGGCGGGGGAGGGGCGCGCGTATATCACCGCAACGACGCTCATGCGCGCGCTTGGCGAAGAGGCCGACAGCGATGCGCTGCTCGCGATGCTGGGTGAGCGCGTGCTGCGCGATGCGTGGGCGCGTGATGCGGGCTTCGAGGTGCTGACGCGCATCACCGACGACGGTGAGCGCTACCTCTTCGCGCTGAACCCCAGTGCGGACGAGAGCAGGACCGACCGCGTGATGCTGTCCGGGGAGGTCGCGTCGGCGACGGACGTCAGCGTCGAGGGCGGCTTCCCGGTGCCGGTCATCCGCGACGGGGTCCATCCCGCGATCGACCTGACGCTCGGAGCGGGGGAGATGGCTGTGGTGTGGCTGAGGTAGCGTCTGGGCAACTACGCTTTCGCTCGCGCGCACACCCCGACCATGTACCGCGGGCCGAAGCCGTAGTGCGCGAACCACTCCGCGGGCGTGAGGACCGGCTGCTGCTCCTCAACCGCCATGCGCTGGTAGCCCACCGCGCGCTTCAGCGGCTTGAGCAGCTTCGGCCCTTCGATCGGCGGCTGCGAGAACGCCTGGAAGTGCATATCGACGCGCTCGAAGTAGCGCCCGAGCAGCGCCTCGAACTCGGGCGCGCTCCACTCGCGCACGTGGAAGGGGTTCTCGGGCGCATCCGCGAGGCTGCCGCCGTGCCGGACGCGCGTGGAGATGATCGCGACGCCCTCCGGCCTGAGCAGTTCGTGCGCGATCCGCTCCGCCCACGGCTCGCCGTCCGGCAGATGCTCGATGGTCTCGATCGAGACCACCACATCGAAGCTGCCCTCGATCGCCAGCACGTCGCCCTGCTCGAAGCTCAGCCCGTCGGTCGCGTAGGTCGCCTGCGCGGTCGCAATGACCTCGGCGTCAAGGTCCCCGCCGCGCACGCTCTTCGCGCCCGCTTCGCGCAGTAGCGCCGAACCGTAGCCGATCCCGCAGGCGGCGTCGAGCACCTCCGCGCCCTCGACCCACCGGGCGGCGAAGCGGTAGCGCATCAGGTGGGTGTTGTCGAGGTCTTCCGGGTTGTGGATATGCTCGATTGAGCCGCCGCTGTCCATGCCTCGCTCCTTCGTCCCTGCTGTTGGCCGTGAGTCGTTAGCTGGCAACTGGCAACTGGAAGCTGGCAACTACCCGACCCACACCGGGCTGGCCCACGCCATCTCCCCGTCAGTCTGCCAGGCGCGCAGGTAGTAGTAGCTGCCTGCGGCGATAGGCTCCTCGTCGGTGAGTTCGAAGCTCGCGTCATCGCGGTCGGGCAGCAGCGTCTGCCAGTCCTCGTTGTTGCGCACGATGTCGATGCGCGCGACCGGCGCGGTGCCCACGACGCGCCCCGTGATCGTGCGCGGCTCGTGCAACATCTCGCCGGGAAGTTCGCTGCCCATACGCGCGCCGTTGACCGCGAACTCCACGTAGATGCGCGCGCCGGTGGTGCCGTAGCAGTTGCGCGCCTTGACCGCGTCGATGAGCGCCTTCGCCGTCAGCTCCGGCGCGCGGATCGCGGCCAGGCCGGATTTGTAGCTGAAGCAGAAGCCGTAGAGGTCCGGGTGCTGGCGGCCGGGGAAGCCCGAGTGCGAGTCGCTGGCGGCCGTGAAACCGATGCGGTAGCCGCGCGCGAGAGCGGCCTGCGCACCGCCTCCGGGAATGCACGACTTGTCCCAGAGCGGGTTGCCCGCGCCAATTGGGCGCTCGGAGCAGCCCCACATCGAGTAGATCTCGCAGATCGGCTCCAGCTCCTGATCGTAGATGTCCCAGTCGGTCCAGACGAGCGTGTGGTGCGGGATGCTGACCAGCTCGTGCTTGCGCCCGCGCAGGTACTCGAAGAACGGGCGCGTGCCGTCGGGCGCGAGTTCGAGGACCAGCCGCTCGCCGGGCCAGACGTCCTCGATTTCGTGGTTGTCGAAGTAGACGTTGCGATGGCCGTGCGTCCAGGAGAACTCGAAGCCCTTCAGCGCCACGAACTCCCCGTCGCGCGTGTACTCGACGGCCTTCTCCTGCGTGGTGATCCACGACTCGCGGTTGCAGCCGGAGTGGTCGGTCACGCAGGTGAAGTCGGCCCCGGCCACGTCGCGCGCGTAGCCGAGGTAGTCGTCGATCGGTGCGAGGCCGTCGCCGGAGAAGCTTGTCTTCCCGTGCATGTCGCCCCAGAAGATGAACTCGCGCGGATCGTTCTGCTCGATCGACGGCTGCGTCTCCAGTGTGATGCCCGGCGCGTCTGCGGTCGGGCGCAGCACGTCGCCGAGCACCTCGATGCGTGGGCGGATCGTCGGCGCATCGCCCTGCGCGGGGTTGCAGCAGCGGTCCATCGGGTAGACGCGCGGCTGGGGCGCATCGCCCGCTGCGGAGACGGTTGGCAGGCGCAGGAGCGCGCGCGCTGCCGGCCCGGCCTCGACCGCCACCCAGACCGGGGAGCCCGGCACCTCGCGGATGCCCTCTTCGCCGGGAGCCGCGTAGTCGGGCGGCTGCACGAACAGTGAGAAATCGCCCTTGGGCTCGACGACGGGCTGGACGGAGCAGCCAGTCTCGCCCCAGGTGGTGTCGCCGTAGGTGATCGTGACGGTGTCGCCAGGCGCCAGATCCGCGCCGATGACCTCGAATGTGATCCACCAGCGCTGGATGCAGCGCTTATCGCCGGGACGCTGCTCGTGGCGCGCGTATGGCTCGAGGAACGCGCCGGTCGCGCTCTCGATATCGAACGTGGTGTTCAGACGGCGGTAGTGCAGCCACTTGCGCGCGTCGGCCGGATCGATCTCCCAGTGGCGCTTGTGGTTGACGAGCGGCTCGCCCCAGCCCGCCGAGGGCAGGCCGAGCTTGAGCTTGCTCCCGACCGTGAGGCCCTCATCGCCGGCGATGTAGCGGAAGGTGATCGTGACGGGCTCGCCGGCAATGAAGCGCTCCGGGCGTGAGATGATCTCGAAGGTCTCGCGAGGCATTGTGTTGGCTCCCTCATAGCGATGCGCTGCAGTCCGGTGCGTGAGGCGTCGTCCGTGCGTCTCTGCCCAACGGCGCCTCCCCCGCCCTCGCACAGGACGCTCGGGCACCCCCTCCGTTCCGGAGGGGGCGTGGTTTGCGGTTCGGCCTCAAAATGCCCCGGCGGCGATGAGTTCGTCCAGCGTCGCCGCACACGCCGGGAGTGCCAACGTCGCTGCCGCGATGCATCGCATCATCTATCACGCTCCGGGGAGGGCTTTCACTGCATGGAGATTGCCCGAACAAGGCCCCGAGACCTCCACGTGGCGGGTCGGAGCCGCGAAAGCGCCTCCGCTCCAGAACGACAACGACTCGCCAGCCGCCACCTTGCCCCTCCCCCCGCACGATGATAGACTGCCCCTGTCCCGACCATCGCTGCGTCAAGGAGCAAATCCGTGACCTGCACACGCACCGCCGCCGTCGCCATCGTCCTGATCGTCGCCGCGGCCTTCGCCTCAGCACAGGAGTGGCAGTCGCACTTCGAGCGCCCGCTGGTGTTCTCGCCCAGCCAGCTCAAGTATGGGCTCTATCAGAACTATCTGCACCGCTACATGGACCGGCCGCTGTTCATGGACACTTCGCTGCGCGAGAACGCCGTGGTCACCGGCCCGGGCTTCCGGCGCATCATGGACCACGCGATGATGTATGAGATGGACGGCCTGGGCGCGATCATCGCCGGCTCGGGCATGATCCAGCGCTACGAGCTCGCCATGCAGTACGCCGAGGAGCAGCATCCCGACGGCTTCATGTTCTTCCCGCTCTTCGGCGGCAGTGTGGAGGCCGAGGCGAAGGCGCGCACGCTTGAACTCGCCAATGCCTCCTCTGTCACCGCGCGCTTTGACTACCGCGGCGGGCAGCTCGTCCGCTTCGGCACCTACGGCGGCGACCGTACCCCGGCCGATCAGCTCGCCCAGATGCTTGAGACGCTCCGTGCCGAGCAGGGCGACTTCATCTACCTGATCGCCATCACCAACTGGGGCGCCACGCATGATGAGTTCCTCGCCAACGGCACCGTCTCGCCCGAGACCGATGCCGCGATGAAGGCGCACATCCGCGAGTACCTCGACATCGCCGACGGCATAGACATGAGCTACGGCGGCGCGTGGCGGCGGCCCGACCGCACCTTCGACGCGGAGTACTACCGCGACTACGTCATCCCGACGATCAAGGCGGTCCTTAGCGAGCCGCCCTACCGCGACAAGTTCCTCGCGCTGGGCGCGAAGATCGGCTACTTCCAGTTCATGAGCGGCTCGACGCTCGACGAGGACGGCACCCGCACGCTGCGCGCGAGCTTCGAGGCGGCGATGGACGCGAAGCCAGACATGATCGGCATGGCCGAGTGGGATGAGCTCAACGAGCACACCACCATCGAGCCGACGGTCTGCAACTCGCTCTCGACCCAGCGGATCATCCGCAACTACATGCGGCAGATCAAGGGCCTCGAAGCCGCGCCGAACCCCGGCGATGACACGTCGATCCCGAACCTGATCGTCAGCTACCGCCGCAAGCTCACGCTGGGCGAGCAGATCGAGATCGAGATGCTGAACGTCCCCGACGGCAGCGAGGGCGGGTACACGGTCACGGCGTCGCTGGTCGATAAGAACGGGAACATGGTCTGCGATGCCGCGCCGGTGCATTTCGACGCAGAGCGCCTGATGGAGCATCGCTGGACGATCCCGAGCGAGAGCCTCGCCGGGAAAACGCTCCTGCGCCCGAGCTTCGCCATCACGACCGCGGACGCCCGTGTGCTGCAGTTCCGCGACGGCCTGCACCACATCACGCTGCGGCCGACGGACAACTGGGACTACAAGTGGGTCAAGCAGCCGCTGCGCGACCTGGTGACGGCCGAGCACTGGAACTTCGTGATGGAGGGGCCTCGCGACGGTCTCTTCACCGTAACCGGCTCCTTCGAATGCGATGAGCCGCTGGCATCGCTGGAGGTGCTGGAGGACGATGACGAGGTGCGCGCGGTTGACGTGACGGACACCTATCCCGACCGCGACGAGAACATGCTCCTGCGCGTGGACGTTCGCTCCTATCAGCGCCACGAGCTTGTCGGGCGGCTGTGGATCGACGGCGCGCCGGCGCAGTTCGACACCGTGACCGACGGGCGCTACTTCTTCAACGAGGGCAACGGCGTGCGCGCGAACATGTGGCTGGGCCAGTGGCGGCGCGTGTTCTTCGCCACGATCCCGCGCGATCAGGCGCTCAACGGCACGCTGCACCTGGACTTCACCGCCGTGCAGGGCGAGATCCCGCTCAGCAGCCTGGGGGACAAGGGCCTCTACTCGCAGCACTTCCAGCCGGACGTCACGGTGACGCTCGAGGACTTCCACCGCGCGCCCGACCTCCCGCCGCACATCGACGCGCCGGAGGCGTCGCTGAGCTTCGCGATCCCCCCGCGCCGCCCGCACTCGGTCTTCCACCTGCGCGCGATCACCGTCTCGGGCAAGATCTGGCGCAGCGCACCGGTCATGATCGCGGGCGTGCAGGAGCGTGGGCCGGTTGCGCTGGACGTGTACTCGGATAGCCTCGGCGCGACCACGCAGGTGCAGGTAGATGAGAGCGCGGTCCCGGACCTCGACTACCGCCTCTCGCCCGAGAACGGTTCGCTGATGTGGACCGACGCGGGCGTGCCCTTCTGCGGGCAGATCGGCGGACGCGCGAACGCGGTCACCTACGTGGGCGGCGGCGAGTCCGGTGGCATGGGCAATCCCTACCGCAACGGCTCGTTCCACCCGGCTGACGCGCCCTCAACCGCGCCCGAGTGGGTGCGCGAGGATGGCGGCGACGCGCTGCGCTTCGACGGCGTGGGCAACTTCATCGTCTTCCCGCGCGAGGCGACGCCCCGTCGCGGCGCGTGGACGCTGCAGATGCAGATCAAGCCGACCGCCACGAAGCAGCAGATCCTCTGGCGCCACCACGGCCACTACATCGGCTCGGTGACCATCTACCTCGAGGACGGCGAGCTGTGGTCCACGTATGTCGATCAGCACCTGAGCACGAGCACCCAGCGCTCCGGTCTGACTCTGCCGCTGAACGAGTGGTCGGACGTGACGATCAGCTACGACCTCGACACGATGGTCCATGAGGTGAACGGTCAGCGCAGCGAGCCGCTGCCCGCGCCGGGCCCGGGGCTCTACATCGGCACCTCGGTCTTCGGCGGCCATGAAGCCGGCACCGCGTACTTCGAGGGCTACCTGCGGTCGCTGCGGGTTCTGCATCGTGCGCTTCTGCAGTAGCGGCCGAAGTGAAGAGTGAAAAGTGAACGGCAACGGCCGCGAAGGCCGTTGCCGTTCGTCGTTAGCTGGCAACCGGCAACTGGCAACTGGAGACTACATCAGATCAAAGCACGCCAGCGCCTGCTTGTTGCGCACGATCAGCTTCCCGTCCGCGACGATCGGCGCTGTCCATGACTGCTCGCCCAGCGGCGTGAACCGGCCCAGCTCCTGGTATCCGTCGGCTGTGGCCGCGACCATCGCAATGAAGCCCTGGTTGCCGCTCAGCGCGAGGATCACGTCATCGACCAGCACCACGCCGCCGCGCTCGAAGCCGCTCTGTGTCCACACCGCCTCACCGGTGCGCGGGTCGAGGCAGACCAGATTGGGGTTGGTCGGGCCGAACATGTAGCCCTTGTAGAAGACCGGCGTGTTGAAGTGCGCCGACATCGCCTTCGTCTCCCACAGGATGCTCGCACCGCCCTGCTCGACCGCGATCACCGCGCAGCCGCGGCCGTAGTTGCTCGTGATGAACACGTTATCGCCGGACACGATCGGCGTCGCGGCATTCACGTCATACTTGGTCTCCCATGGGATGCGCCAGAGCAGTTGGCCGCTGTCGGCGTGCACGCCGACCACGCTCTTGCCGGTGAAAACCACGTAGTGCGGGACGCCCGCGATCGTCGCCTTCGTGGGCGTGGAGTAGCCCGCGATGTCGCCCCCGCCGCCCGCCCAGAGCAGTTCTCCCGTCAGCTTGTTCACCGCCACCACGCAGGCTTCGGGGCTGCCGGGCACGAGGATGAGCCGGTCCCCGTCGATCAGCGCGGACATCGCGTAGCCCCAGGTGGGGATGCGGCCGCCCCACTTGCCCGGCATGTTGATGCCCCAGAGGAGCTCGCCGGTGTTCGCGTCGAGGCAGCCGACGTTGCCGCGGAAGCTGATGGTGTAGAGACGGCCGTCGTCGTAGACCGGCGTTGAGCGCGAGAAGCCGTAGTTGGCCTTCTCGAGGTCGTTGTAGGCGAAGGTCCAGACTTCCTGGCCGCTGGTGACGTCCAGCGCGCGCACGATGTCCTGCGCTCCTACATGATCGATGATGAAGACCTTCCCGTCGGCCACGGACGGGCCGGCGTAGCCGTCGTCGTGCATCGACACCTGCCAGAGCTTCTGCGGCGGGTTCGCGTTCCAGTCCTGGTTGATGCCCGTATCGGGCGCGGTCCCGTCCTGATTGGGGCCGCGCCAGACCGGCCAGTCGGCCGCGAAGACCCCGGCGGCCACGGTCATACAGACAACGATGGCGAGCAGTCGGGTTGTGCGCATTGGCGTCCTCCATGGTCGGCTGATGATCCGCGCGCACGCGCGGCATGCTATCCGAAGCAGTAAAGCGTGCCGCCCTCCGTCCCGATGACAAGGCGGCGTTGGCCTACCGCGGGTGAGGCGCTGATCGCTGAGCCGGTGTTGTAGCTCCAGCTCTTCTGTCCGTCGCCCAGCCCCACGCGGTAGATATTCCCGTCTGACGAGCCGAAGATTACGTACTGCCCATTGACGACCGGCGACGAGTTCACGTCACTGCGCGCCTGCGCGGTCCACTGCACCTCACCGGTCAGGCGGCTGGCGCTGAAGACCGTATCGCTGCGCGAGGCGAAGATGATCGAGTCGCCGATGGCCGCGGGGGCCGCGTAGATCGCGCCGGTGCGCGAGTTCTCGGTCTTCTCCCACAGGATCTGCGCGTCGGCTAGGCGGACGGCCCAGTATCGGCCGTCCATCGAGCCAACGTAGACCGCTCCGGCGGCGTAGGTGGGCGCTCCGGCGAAGTTGCCGCTCAGCAGCGCCGAACGCTTCTCCTGCCCGGTCTGCAGGTCGATCATGCGCAGGAAGCCGTCGCAGCCCGCGATCATCACCAGCCCGGCGGCTTCGGTGGGCGTGCAGTGTACCTGCGCCTCGGCGGCGTAGTGCCAGACCTCGCGGCCGGTGCCCGCGTCGAGGCGGTAGAGGTTGTTGTCATACGAGCCGAAGAGCACCGTGCCGTCCACGTAGATGGCCGACGACTTGATCTTGTCTTCCGTGGAGAAGCTCCACAGCTTCGCTCCGCTGATGGCGTTGACGCAATGGAAGACGCCGCCCTCGTCGCCAACGTAGACGCGGCTGCCCTGCACGAGCGGCGAGGCCGAGATGCCGTTGCCGCCGGTGAGGTACTTCCAGCGCAGCCTGCCGGTGGTCAGGTCGATTGACAGCAGCGCGCCGGTCATTGTTCCGACGTAGACGCGGTCGCCGACGATTGCCGCGGTGGACTCGATGGACGAGCCGGTCTCGTAGGTCCACTTGACGGACAGGTTCGTGCTCAGCGGCGAGTGCGCCACACCGGTGTTCTGGGCCTTCCCGCGGAAGGTCGGCCAATCGGCGCCCGTCTGCGCGAAGGCCGATGTGCAGAGCAGAAGCAGCGCGAGCACGACGAGTTGTCCTCCCCCTCGCCGGAACGGAGAGGGGGCCGGGGGGTGAGGTGCCGTTGCCGTTGCGGACTCGCGCCGCCGACCATCCTTGCCGTTCGTGGGGCAGGCATTCCTGCCTGCCGCCGTTGTTGTTAGTCGCTGGCCCTGCATCCCACTCACTCCGTCCTCAGCGCCTCGATCAGATCGCCGCGTGCCGTCGCCCTTGCTCCCACCAGGCAGGCCGCGAGCCCCACCACGAGGATCGCCGCCAGCACCGCTACGAGCGCGCTCCAGTTCACGTTCGCCTGCGCGGACTCCAGGTGCGGGGCGACCGAGATCAGCGCGGTCAGCGTCCCGGCGACCATCCCCGCAACAAGCAGTCCTGCATTTTCGACGAGCACCAGCCTCGCGAGGTTCGCGCGCGTGAAGCCCGTCGCGCGCATCAGCGCGAACTCCGCCCGCCGCTCGAAGGCGCTGCGCAGGATCACCGCCACGATCCCCACCGTGCCCAGCAGCAGCCCGAGCCCGCCCAGCGCGAGGAACATCGTCAGATACGTGTTCTGCACCGTGATGTAGCGGTTCAGCACCTCGCGCGTGGTGCGCACCTGCAGGCCCATCTCGCCGAGTGCCGAACGCAGCGCGTCCTCGACCTGTTGTTCGCGCCCCTCCGGCGCGTCGATCAAGAAGTAGCTCGGCCCCGCGATCTGCGCACGCGCGCCCGGGTACATCGCCCGCAACGCGTCCGCGCTCACGAGGATCTCGCTCTGGAAGATCGAGCCCTGCAGCGCGCCCGCGAAGCGCAGCGGCGGCCGCCCGCCACCGGCGTCATACGTCTGCCCGACCGCCGAGTGAAGCTGCCAGGTGAGGCTGGCGGCGTCCGTGAAGGCCGGGATGGGCTGCTCACCTGAGTCTTCGCGCAGCAGCGCCCACGGGTTACCGGCGGCCTCTGGCGGGCTGCCCGCGAAGGCGAAGCCGCCGCGCTCGATCAGCTCGTCGGTCGCGCCCAGCAGCGTCGGGAGGGTCGGGCGCGCGATGTTCAGGCAGGAGATGTCCTCACCGGGGCTGCGCGGCAGGGAGATGATCGTCACGCCCTCCAGCGCCTCCTGCTCCTCTCGCAGGAAGCCGAGGTTGTCGCGGCCCTCGGCGGTCGCGGGGTCGAAACGCAGTGGCACCGAGGAGGTCGCGACGAGCGCGAAGCCGCCGGTGCCGGACGAGCGATCGTGTACGTCGATCGAGCTGAAGTCGATGGAGTTCGCGGCGACCGTCACGATCACGAAGGTCGCTGCCGCGATCAGGCCCAGGAGCAGCAGGCTCCGTCCGCGCGCGGAGGCCGCTGAACGCAGCGCCAGCGCCGCCTGCGAGCGAGTGGCTCCGGTACGGGCCATCGCGCGGCTCAGCAGCAGGTGCGCGCCGGTCAGTGCGGCGATCAGCAACGCTCCGCCGACGCCGAAGAACGCGCCTTCCTCAGGGATCGCGCCGACGAACCCCGCCACGAACATCCCGATCGCCGCCACGATCAGCAGCGGCGTCACGATGGCCGTCCACGGCAGCCCGCGTCCCGGCAGCGTCGCCGAGGCCTGCCAGCCGCGCAGCAGCTCCAGCACCGGCCGCCCGGACAGCACGCGCGCGCCCCACCACGTCGCGATGATGCCGACGACCAGCGCGGACGCCGCGCCGATCAGCACGCTCGCGGGCTCCACGTACACGCCCAGCACCGGCGCATCGCCCAGCGCGCCCTGCCAGCGCGTCCCGAGCACGCCGATGACCGCCCAGGCATACGCGATCCCGAGCGGTGCGCCGATGATTGCGCCGATCACTGACAGCGCGATGCCCTCGACGGCGATCGCGCGCCGGGCGCGCGCGGCGGTGAAGCCGGTCGCCATCATGATGCCCGCCTGCGACGCGCGGCGCTCGGCCGACAGGCGCATCAGCATGCCCGCGAGCCCCGCGCCCGCCAGCACGAGGAAGAAGCTCATGCTCAGGAAGAGCTGCCCGAAGTCGGACGTGCCCTTGCTGGCCGCCAGCGCCTGCTCGTGCACCGGCATGAAGCGGAAGCCTGCGGCCTCCGGCGACAGCGCCGCGAGCAGCGCCTGCAGATAGTCTGATCGGGATTTGGCCGAGGCGGGCCTCGCGATACGCACCGATGTGATCCACGGGCCTGCGCCCTCCTCCCCCTGCCACATGCGCTTGAGCAGATCACTGCTCACGAACGCCTTCGGGGCCGCGCGGTAGCGCTCCCAGTACTGGTCATCGCGGTCGGTGACCAGCGACAGGTCCACGGGGAAGGGCGGATTCCACTCATCGATGTGCGGCGCGTTGGTGATGCCCTCGAAGTCCGGCACGAGGCCGGGATCAGCCCCGAGGCCCTGCATCGCTACCTTACCCCCGAGAGGCAGGACGGCCTCACGATCCTCGTACCACGACGGCGTGCTCACTCGCCACGTGACGCGTAGATTGACATCGTCGCCCACAGCAACGGCAAGGTCCTGAAGCGCCCACTCGTTCAGCCAGATCCCGCCGTGGCCTGTCTCTGACCGGCCCTCGATGAGAGGGGCGCCGCTCTTTCCCAGGAGATTGGCAACGACTACGTAGGCCATCGATCCCGAGGGCCTGCCTACCACCTCGATCTTGTCCGCGAGGTAGACGGAGGTGGGGCGGACCGTGGCGCGGGTAGCCCAGGCGCGCTGCAAGGCCTCGACCTGCGCGTCGGAGAGCACCGCCGCATCGCTGAAGACCGACAGCCAGTGCCCGTGCTCGCGCAGATAAAGGCCATAGTCGTCGAGCGTCATTGCGTTATTGATCTGCTGGCGCTGCTGGTCGGGGTGCGACGGGCCGAAGACGTCCGTGCGCCTGAGGTCCTCCAGGGCGGGGTAGCCGCGCTTCGGGTCGGGCATCGGCGCCAGCACGATCGTGTTGGCGCGCCCGTCCTCGCCGATCTGCTGGGCAAGCCACTCGCGATCCACGAAGACGTTGCGCGGCATCGCGGTGGAAGCGTCGAGGCGGAAGCCGCCCGGCCCGAGGTCGGGCAGCACCTCCCGCACCGTCACGCGCAGCGTCGCAAGCGCCCCAGAGCGGTCCCTGCGCGCGAAGAGCGTATCCGCGGCCGCCTGGCCCGGGCGCGCCACGGCCACGAGCAGCACGTCGCCGGGCCCGACGCCCGCGTCCGCGGCCAGCGACCCGTTGATGATCGCACTGCGCGGGGCAAGCGAGGGCGTGTCGGGGGTGGGGGAGAGGTGGAAGAACGCGTCATCCACGCCGACGATCGACACGTCGGCGATGACGGCCTCGCCGCCCTCGCCGCCCTCGGCACGCGCCGAGCCGTCGAGCTGGATCAGCGTCGCGGTCGCGCCCTGCAGCTTCGCGTCCTCGGCGAGCCCGGCGTGGAAGAAGCGCGGCGCGGTGATCGCGTCGAAGATGTATCCCAGCCGCGCCAGCGCGGTGTGCCGGATCGAGCCCTCGATGGAGTCGCCGATGACCAGCGAGCCGACGATCACCGCCGCCGCGATCGCCAGCCCGACCACGACGACCGCCGCGGTCCGCCGGTAGTGGCTCAGGCTCCGCAGGACCAGTCGCAGGAAGCTCATGCGGGCTCGGCGCCTCCCTCCCACGGCGCCAGCGTCCCCTCGGTGAGCAGCAGCCCGCGGCCCAGCATCGCCGCCTGGCGCGTGTTGTGCGTCACCACCAGCACGGTCACGCCGTCCTCCGCGAGGCCCGTCAACAGCTCGATCAGCCGGTCGCCCGCCTCGCGGTCGAGGTTGCCGGTCGGCTCGTCGCACAGTAGCAGCGCGGGCTCGTTGATCAGCGCCCGCGCGGCCGCGACGCGCTGGCGCTCGCCACCGGAGAGCCGCGCCGGGAACGCGTCCGCGCGCTCGGCGACACCCACGCGGCTCAGCAGCTCGCGCGCACGCTCCTCGGCGCCCTCGCCGGTCCCGGCGGCCAGCGTCGGCAGCAGCACGTTCTCCAGCGCGCTGAGCTGGGGCAGCAGGTGGTGGTCCTGGAAGACGAAGCCGACGTCGCTTGCGCGGTACGCGGCAAGGGCGGGGCCATCCAGCGAGGTCACGTCGGTGTCTCCCAGGCGCACGCTGCCCGAAGTCGGCCGGTCGAGCGAGCCGATGATGTTCAGCAGCGTGCTCTTGCCCGAGCCCGACGGTCCGAGGATCGCGACCGTCTCGCCCGGCTGTGCGGTCAGTGACGCGCCGGCCAGCACCCGGTTCGGGCCCGTGGGCGCGTCATACTCCTTCGTCAGTCCCGTGACCGTCAGCGTCCTCGCGCCATCGTTCTTCATCGGCGTCCGCTGCCTCCTCCGCCTCATCGCGCAGCACGATCGCGCCGGTGGGGCAGACCTCCGCGCACTCCACGGCCGCTCGCCGCAGGCCCTCCGCCAGCGTCGCGCCGAACGGGACCGCCGTCCGCACGTCGAAGCCCCGCCCGATGAACGTCAGCCCGAGCTCCTCCTCATGCCCTCGCGCAACCTCCACGCACAGTCCGCACGCGATGCACTTGCCCGGCTCGAAGATGATCGCCGGGTGCGTGGCGTCGCGCCGGAACATGCGCCGGTCGCCCGGCCACGTGCGCGTGCTCGCCTCAAACTCCTCGCCGAGCGCCCGTAGGCGGCAGGTTGCCAGCCCGCGGCAGTCGCAGTGGAGGCAGCGCAGGCCCTCGCGCACGGCCTCCTCGTCGTTGAAGCCCGCGCCCTCGTAGGCCGACGGTGCGAGCCGCGGGTTGCTGCTCGCGTCGGCCGCCATCCGCGCGGCCTCCTGCGGCAGCAGCTTCCCGAGGTTTACGTTGAACGGCTGGCCCTCGGGCGCGACCTCCTCGCCGCGCACGAACTGATCGATCGCCAGCGCCGCCTGGCGACCGCCCGCCACCGCGCGCACCGCCAGCCGCGACGGACTCTGCGCCGAGCCGGCCACGAACACGCCCGCCAGCGGACTCGCGTGAGTCCCGCGGTCGGCCTCCAGCCCGCGCCGCGCCCACGGTACGCCGAGCGCCTGGGCCACGGCCTCATCGGCCTCACCGATCGCCAGCAGCACCGCGTCGTACTGCGCGCGCAGCTCCTCCAGCGTCACGTCGCCGCCCAGGCGCATCTCCAACCGCAGCTCCACGCCGAGCCCCAGCACCCGCGCGGCTTCGTCCTCCAGCACGGTGCGTGGCAGGCTCGACGCCGCGACCTCGCGCAGACCGCCACCGGGCGCGTTGCGCTCGTCGATCAGCATCACTTCGTGGCCCAGCAGCCGCAGGTAGTAGGCCGCGCTCAGGCCCGCGGGCCCCGCGCCGACGATGGCGACGCGCCTGCCGCTTGCAGGCGCGGGCTGCGGCCGCCACGCCTCGCGCGCGAGGTTCCGGTCGCCGACCCAGCGCTTCAGCAGGCAGATCGCGACCGGGTCGTCGTGCGAGCCACGCCTGCACGCCGCCTCGCAGGGAGCGGGGCAGATGCGTCCGAGCACCGCCGGCAGCGGGATGCGTGTCAGGACCGTCTCGGCGGCGCCGGCGAGGTCGCCGGCGATGATCTGCCGGATCATGCGCGGGATGTCCATCCCGGCCGGGCAGGCAAGCTCGCAGGGCCCGAGGCAGTCGCCGAGGTGGTCGGAGAGGATCAGCTCCAGCGCCATGCGCCGGGCGTGCAGGACCTCTTCCGAGGCCGTCTCGACGACCATGCCCTCGCGCACCGGCGTGGCACACGAGGGCCGCAGCCGCTCGGCGCCGTCGATGCGCACCACGCAGACCATGCAGGAGGTCTGCGCGGGTAGGCCCTCGCGGTAGCAGAGCGTGGGGATATCCACGCCCGCGAGCCGCGCGGCCTCGAGGATCGTCGCGCCCTCAGGCGCCTCAACCTGTTGTCCGTCGATGGTCAGTGTTGGCATGATAGTCTGCGTTCAGCCCCAGGTTTCCCCCGTCATCCTTGCCGTTCGTGGGGCAGGCTTCCAGCCTGCCGCCGTCTGTCGCCCCTTTTCACTCTTCACCCTTCACTCTTCACTGCCACAGCATCCACCGGGCACACGCCCACGCACGTCGCGCACTTCACACAGCGCTCCTGATCGATCTCATGCACCTCGTGCGGGCGCATCGGGATCGCGTCCGCCGGGCAGGCCTGCGCACAGAGCGTGCAGCCGATGCACTCGTCGCTGATCTCGTAGTGGATCAGCGCCTTGCACACGCCCGCCGGGCAGCGGCCCGCGATGTGCGCCTCGTACTCCTCGCGGAAGTAGCGCATCGTCGTCAGCACCGGGTTCGAGGCCGTCCCGCCTAGCGCACAGAGGCTCGAGGCGCGCACCATCGCCCCCAGTTCCTCCAGCGTGTCGAGGTCGCTCGGCTTCCCTTCGCCGGTCGCGATCCGCTCGAGGATATCCAGCATCCGCCGCGTCCCGATCCGGCACGGGACGCATTTGCCGCACGATTCACGCTGCGTGAACTCCAGGAAGTAGCGCGCGACGTCCACCATGCAGTCCGCGTCGTCGAGCACGACGAAGCCGCCCGAGCCCATGATCGCCCCGAGCTCGCCCAACTCCTCGTAGTCCACCGGCGTATCCGCCAGCCGCGCGGGGATGCAGCCTCCCGACGGCCCGCCGATCTGTACCGCCTTGAACTCGCGGCCATCCGCCACGCCGCCGCCGATCTCCTCGACGATCTGACCGATCGTGATGCCCATCGGCACCTCGATCAGCCCCCCGCGGGCGACCTTCCCCGCGAGCGCGAAGACCTTGGTACCCTTGCTGCGCTCGGTGCCCATCGCGGCGAAACGCTCCGGGCCCTCGCGCATGATCCACGGCACCGTCGCGAAGGTCTCGACGTTGTTGATGAGCGTCGGTGCGCCCCACAGGCCGCTGTCCGAGGGGTAGGGCGGCCGCAGTCGCGGATTGCCCCGCCCGCCCTCAATCGAGGCCAGCAGCGCGCTCTCCTCGCCGCACACGAACGCGCCCGCGCCCTCGCGGATGCCGAGCTGCAGGTCGAAGCCGCTGCCGAGGATGTCCGCGCCGAGGTAGCCGCGCTCGCGGCACAAAGAGATCGCGTGCCACACGCGCTGCACCGCCAGCGGGTACTCCGCGCGGATGTAGAGCAGTCCGTCGTGGATCCCCGCCGCGTACGTCGCGATGATCATACCTTCGAGCACGCGGAATGGGTAGCTCTCGAGGATCATCCGGTCCATGAACGCCCCCGGATCGCCCTCGTCACCGTTGCAGATGATGAACTTCGTCTCGCCCGCCGCGTTGCGCACAAGCTCCCACTTGAAGCCCGTGGGGAAGCCCGCGCCGCCGCGCCCGCGCAGGCCGGACGCCTTGACCGCCTCGATCACGTCCTCGGGAGCCATCTCCAGCGCGCGCTGCAGGCCCTCGAAGCCCCCGCCCGCGACGTACTCGTCGATGTCGAATGGGTCGAGGCAGCCGCCGTGCTCGGTCGCCACGTGCACCTGCCGCCCGAGGAAGTTGCAGACCGGCGCGTCGCGCACGTCCAGTGCGTAGCGCGTCACCGGCCGCCACGCGCGATCGTCGAGTATGCGGTCGAGCGCCGACGTGACGGCCACGCGGACGCCCCGGATGCCCCTGGGTGCGAAGTGCCGCCGCACGATCGCCTCGGCGTCCTCGGCCTGCACCTTCGCGTAGATCGTCGGCTCCTCGCCAGGCAGCGCGACCTCGACCAGCGGCGTACGGTGGCACATCCCCACGCAGCCGACCGGCTTGACCACCGCGGGAGCCGCGAGGTCGCGCACCGCCGCCTCCAGCGCCTCGCGCACGTCCATGCTCCCGCCCGCGATGCAGCACGAGCCGATCCCGATGCGTATCTCAGCCAGCCCGTCCGCGTGGCCCTCGACGGCGCGCGGCTGCGGCGAGAGCAGGCCTCGGTGCTTGAGCTGCAGGAAGTCCTCGATCGCCTCGGAGATGTTGTCGGGGGTCAGGTGCCCGTAGGTGACGCCGTCGATCTGCATGACCGGCGCGAGCGTGCAGCAGCCGAGGCACGCGACCTTCTCCACGGTGAAGCGCCCATCCGCGTCGGTGTCATCGTCGGGGAGGATGTGCAACGTGCGCCGGACCGCGTCGCTCACGCGGTCGGCGCCCTTGACGTGGCAGGCGGTCCCGTGGCAGACGCGGATGAGGTGCTCGCCGATCGGCCGGTGGCGGAACTGCGTGTAGAACGTCGCGACGCCCTCGATCTGCGCGGGCGTGATCTCGGTCAGCTCGCAGACACGTTCGAGGGCCTCGGCCGGGAGGTAGCGGAAATGCTCCTGCAGGCGCTGGAGGATCGGGATGACCGCCTCGCGCTCGCGCCCCGTCTCCTCGACCACCCGATCGACGTAGGCCTGATCGATCGCCTCAGCCTGCGGCGCTTCGGTGCTCAGAAACCCCAGTCCTTCGGCTCGGCATCGTCGCCGCCCTCATCCTCGCGGGGCGCGCTCTCCCTGCGCCTGGCGGGCAGCACCGCCGAATGCTCGGCCTGCTGCGAACCGCGCTCGTGATCCTGGGAGGCGGGCTTGGACGGCGTGGCATCGAACGGACTCGGCTCCGGAGCCGGCGCGGGAGCCGCCTCGTCGGCGTCGCTTCCGTTGCCGTCGCCGCCGTTGGCGGGCTTCGGCTGCGGCGCGCCGATGCGGTAGAGCTTCTTCTCCCCGCGGATGAACACGCTCGCGCCGACGAACGCCGGCGTGCTGTCGGCGGGCTCGCCCAGCGACGCGCTGCCGAGGTGCTTGAACTCGCTGCCGATCGCGAAGAATTGCATGACGCCGTCGCGGTTCATCAGCCAGATCCGGTCGCCGACGATGGTGGGGGAGGCGTAGTACATCCCGTCCGGCAGGTTCTCTTCCCAGAGCTGCTGGCCGTCGCTGAGGCGATAGCAGCTCATCAGCCCGAAGCTCGCGACCACGTAGACGTTCGTGCCGTCGCTCACGGGGCTGGCGGTGTCCGGCATCGAGCCGGGCGACTGCCACAGCACGTGCGTTTCGGTCACGTCGCCCTCACCATCGGGCCGGATCGCCACGAGGTCGGTCCCGTCGCTGCACGCGATCACGAGCCCGCCCGCGTAGATCGGCGATGGCGCGACGTCGCCGAACAGCAGGTCCGCGCGCCACAGCTCCTCACCGTTCTCGGGGTCGTAGGCGATCACCCAGGGGTTCGCTGCCGTGATGATCTGCGGCTGCCCACCGTGGTCGATCACGATCGGCGTCGTCCACGAGTTCGGCGTCTCCCGCTCGGTCTCCCAGACGCGGTGCCCGTCCTTCATGCTCAGCGCCACGATCCGCGACAGGTCGTCGTCGGCCTCGCCCTGATCGAGCAGCACGATCACGCGGTCTTTGTACGTCGTCAGTGAGGCCGCGTGCCCGTAGATGCTCTCCAGCGGCCCCGTCGCGCGTGTCCAGAGCTGTTCGCCGTCGAAGTCGAAGGCCGCGATGTCGCCGTTCGCAAAGCTCGCGAAGACCTTCTCACCGTCGGTCGCCAGGGTCGGCGCGGCGTAGCCGGTGTCTGCTTCGACACGCGGTGGCTCGTCTTCGGCGCTGAGCTCGTTCACGACCGTCCGGCACCAGAGCATCACGCCGGTGCGCGCGTCGTAGGCGCACACCTGCCGCGTGTCCTCCGTGGCTCCGGAGAGGAAGATGCGGTCATTCCAGACGATCGGCGAGGACTTGCCCGGCAGCATGACCGGGGTGCTCCACGCGACGTTCGTCCCGGGCTCGCCGTCCCAGGTGGTCGGGTAGTTGCCTGCAGGCGCCACGCCCGAGCCATGCGGCCCCCGGAAGCGCGGCCAGTTGGCTTCATACTCCGTATCCACATCGGTCGGCTCAGGCGCCGCTCCGCCGCCCGCTCCCGCAGGTCCGGGCGGTCCCGGTGGGCCTGCGAGTCCGGCTGGTCCAGCCGAACCTTGAGCCCCCGCCGCTCCGGCCGGGCCGCGCGCGCCGGTCCTGCCGCCTGCTCCGGGCGGGCCAGGCATCCCCGGTGCGCCCTGCATCCCCGGCGCCCCCGGCACGCCCTGCCCCCCGGCCGGGCCCATCGGCCCGATCAGCGCCTGCCGTGCGGCCTCCGCCTCGTCGGCGATGTCGGCGGCCTCCGCCGCCTCGACGTACTCC
>JALGSW010000055.1 GCA_029821635.1 Candidatus Zipacnadia bacterium | reverse complement strand
CGGGCTGGACGTGGTGAATCTCCAGCAACCAACGAATCTCGGGATCGAGGAGATCGGCCGGCGCTACCGCGGGCGCATCTGCTTCCTGAGCCTGTGCGACATCCAGACGACGCTCCCCTTCGGGACGGAGGAGGACATCCGCCGCGAGGCGAAGCTTCTGTTGGAGCACTGGGCCACGCCCGAGGGCGGCTTCATCCTCGGCGACTACGGAGACGGCGCGGCGATCGGCGTCTCGGACGAGCGCAAGATGCTGATGTTGCGCGCGTTCTGCGAACTTGCCGCGCCCGAACTGCTGAGCAGCATGGCGCGCGTGCGCACGCAGCCTGCATGAGAGGGAGGACGCGTCTGAACATGTTCGAGGAGCTGGACGACCGGCAGAAGCTGCTCGGCGGGGTCACGTTGCTGCTGATCCTCGTGCACATGATCTTCCCCGGGGCCGGGATCGACGAGGCGACCGTGGGCATGATGGGCGTGCTGGTCACCGTCCTTTACGGTCGCGAGGTCGCGCGTGGGCTGCGCATCGGCTTCCGGATGGCGTTGGATGCGCCGGAACGCCGCGCGGCCGCACAGACCGCCGCGGCGCCCGCAGCTCAGCCCGATCCACCCGTGAGTGAGCCCACGACGCCGCCCTCCCCCGCGCAGGCCGAGCTTGCCGAGCGCATTCGCCAGCTCTCCTACCAGGCCGAGCATGCGCGTGTGGCCGCGGCGACTGAGGGTCACCCGGCTAACTCACGCATGGGCGACATCGCTCAGGGCGTGGTGGAGCGCTCGGGCGGACAGCCGCGCGTCGCGCTGATGCTCACGTGGGGCACGATCGAGCAGCGTCTGTTGGCCGCCAGCGGCCTGCGGGACGCAACCGCGGCCAGCCGTCGCCTGGCGGAGACGGGCAGGGCCCCACGGCAGCTCGCGGAGGCGCTGGAGATGTGGCGACGCATCCGCGGCGACGTCGCCCAGTCCGTCAACGGTGGGACGACCGACGACGCGCTCTGGGCCTTGGTGGACATCGGGGCCTCGCTGGCGGCGCTGATCCCGATTGAGGCTCCGCCAGGCGCGCACACGACCGCACCGCAGGAGAGACAGTCATGACCGCGAAGGAAGTTGAAGCCGTCGTGCTGGGCATTTCGCCGCTTGAGCGGGCGATGGAAGGCGATCCGACCGGGCTGCTCTACGGCGACCCGGAGGCCGAAGTGACCGGCGTCGCCGTGACGTGGACGCCGACCGTGCAGGTGCTGCGGGAGGCCGCGATCGACGGCCTGAACTTCGTCCTCACACATGAGATGCCATTCTTCCCGTCCACGCAGTCGAACTGGTTCCGCACGATGCCGCAGGACGAGAGGCCGCACAACATCGCGCGGCGGCGCATTCTCGACGATCACGGGATGGCCATCTGCCGGTGCCACTCCAACTGGGACGGCACTCCCGGCGGCATCATGGACTCCTGCGCCGAGGCACTCGGCTTCACGGACATCGCTGCCGGTGGCGACTACTGCCGCACCTACGCCATCGATCCGCTGACCGTCGCGGAGCTTGCCGACCACGCCAAGCTGGCGCTGGGAGTGCCGCTGGTGCGCGTCGCGGGCGACGCAGCGCGCATGGTCACGGTCGTCACGGTCATGTATGGCGGCCTGCTGCAGCACTGGCATGGTGTCGATGAGGCCGTGCTGGCAGGTGCGGACGCGATCATCTGTGGCGAGGCGCTCGACTATAGCTTCCGCGCGGCGATGGACGCGGACATTCCGCTCATCGAGACCGCTCACATCAACTCGGAGAACCCGGGGATGCGGGAGTTCGCGCGGAGGCTTGCCGCGAAGCTACCCGCCGATCTCCCGGTCAGGTTCATCGACGCCGGCATGCCCTGGCAGTTCTTCTGAACCAGGCCGCCGTCGGGCGAACCGAGCTTTCTGCAAGCAACAGATTACGGAGGTGTTGACGAATGACGATCAGATGGGGAGTCATTGGCTGCGGAGGAATTGCCGACAGGCGCACGATCCCTGAGGGGATCATCGCAGCCGCGTCGGCCGAGCTCGTCGCCGTACAGGACGTCATGGAGGAGCGGACGAAGGAGGTCGCGGACAAGCACGGCGTCACCGGCTACGCAAGCGCCGAGGAGCTGCTCGCCGATGATAGCGTGGACGCGATCTACATTGCGACGCCCACGCACGTGCACCACGAACAGACCGTTGCGGCCGCAAAGGCCGGCAAGCACGTTCTGTGCGAGAAGCCCCTGGCGCTCACGCTTGAAGAGTGCCTCGCGTCGATCGACGCCTGCGCCGATGCGGGCGTGAAGTTCGGCACGAACTTCATGATGCGCTTCCATGCCTGCCACGAAGCGATCCGATCGATGATCGCGGTCGGCGACCTCGGCACGCCGGTGCTGGGCCGCGCGGAGCTGACCTGCTGGTATCCGCCGATCGAGGGCGCGTTCCGGCAGAGCCAGGCACTCGGCGGCGGCGGCGCGCTGATCGACATGGGCAACCACTGCATCGACCTGCTGGAATTCATCTTCGGCAGCAAGGTCGCGCGCGTCGCGTGCTTCACAGGCAACCTCGTGCAGGACTACGAGACCGAGGATACGGCCGTCGCGACGCTACACTTCGCGAACGGCGCGGTCGGCATGGTGGACACGCTCTTCAACGTGCCCGACGCGGCCGCCCGCAACATGCTGGAGGTCTACGGCAGCCGGGGCGGCATGGTCACGCAGGGCACGATCGGCCAAGCTTCGACCGGCACCATCCGTGCGGTCATCGAGGGCGACACGAAGGGCTACGACGCCCAGCAGGCTCGCGAGGAGGGCGCGTCTGAGCAGATCATCGAGCCGGACGTGGTCAACATGTACGAGGCTGCGATCGAGGGCTTCTGCGCTGCGATCGCGAACGACACCGAACCGCCGGTGTCGGGAGCCGACGGCCTGTGGAGCCACAAGGTCATCGACGCCTGCTACGAATCCGCCAGGACCGGCGAGGTCGTCGCCGTCAAGTAGCTCGGCCGCACGACAGACAGAAAGCGGGCCGCCATCTCGATGGCGGCCCGCTTGAATCTGCGCTTGCTGTACTGCCGATATGCAAGAGCTACTTCTTGCTCTTGTCCTTCTGCGTGTCGCTGCTGGCGAGAGCCTTCTCGAAGTCCTCGCTGTCGTTGTCCTTCTCGCCGCCCTCTGCGGCCTTGACGTAAGGATCAACGACCTCGCGACCGAGCAGGTCCTTCACGCTCATCTCGCGACGGGAGGCGATGACCTCGGGATTGTAGAGGTCCTGGAGTGCCTTGAAGCACGCCATCGCACGGTTGAAGACGTTGCCGCTGCCGAGCGACTTCGTGAGGATGTCGCGGATTCCGCTGACCTCGATGATCTGGCGGACCGCGCCGCCGGCGATGATGCCGGTTCCTCGCGATGCAGGCTTGAGGAGAATGACCGCGCCGCCGACCTTGGCCTGGATGATGTGCGGGACGGTGTACCCGTCCATCGGCACACGAATCATGTTCTTGCGGGCGAACTTCATGCCCTTCTCAATGGCTGCGGGAACGTCGCGCGCCTTGCCGATCCCAACGCCTACGTTGCCACGCCCGTCACCAACCGCGCAGACAACGCGAGCACTGGAGATACGACCGCCCTTGACGGTCTTGCGCGTCCGATCGACCCGCACCACTCGCTCTTCGTAGTCATCTCTGCTAAAACGTGCCATCAGTGCGGCTGTCCCTTCCACCAGACGAAAATCATGCCCCCGCCGGAAGCCCGGGGGCTGGGCGAATAACGTAACACATCTCCGCAGCAGTGTCAACCTGGCGGGGCGGGAAAAGGTCAGGACAGGCCTGGCAGGTCAAGCTGGCCCGTGTCGCCCGGCGCAGCCTTCCCGTAGTGTCCACCCCCACCCGCCTGCAGCGGAAGCGTGCCCTCGCGGGCGTGGACGATCAGCGACGCGATCCGCGTCCCCACCGTCTGCGCAAGGTCCTCCGGCTCCGCCTGATGCAGCACTGCCA
Source organism: Candidatus Zipacnadia bacterium (assembly GCA_029821635.1). Classification (GTDB taxonomy): domain Bacteria; phylum Armatimonadota; class Zipacnadia; order Zipacnadales; family UBA5352; genus UBA5352. Next base: position 27,595 of record JALGSW010000055.1, on the reverse strand, counting down.
TCTCGGAGCCATAGCGGTTGATCAGCTTGTTGAGCGTGACGGCGCCCACTCCGGGCACGAACTGCAGCGGCACTTGGTACTGGTAGAGCGGGCGATGCGCCGGCGGACGCGGCTCCTCATGGTCGGCGATCTGCACGATCCGATCAAGCACCCCGCGCGTCACGTTCTGCGAGCCGCACACCTCACACTCGAGCACCGGAGGGGCGCTGCGCGCGATCCGCTCGCAGTCCTCGCAGAAGGTCCGATGGTACTTCCCGAGGCGCGGGTCGAGGCCGAAATTCGCTGCGATCCGCCTGCCGCCCTCGCGCCGCAGCGCCTTGCGCAGCTCGTCGAAGGTCGGCGCCTCCATCTCGATGATGTTGTACTCGCGGCCGATCTTCGGCAGCGAATGCGCGTCGGAGTTCGAGAGGAAGCTCCTGTCCGCAAGCTCGTCGATGCGATCCGCAAGGTAGCTGTCGGCGGAGAGCCCGAGCTCGATGGCGGCGACGTGCTCCCAGGCATCGCCGAACATGTCCGCGAGCCGCTCCACGCACGAGCCGTAGGGGCTGCGATGCGGCGTGAAGCAGTGCGCGGGCACGAAGAGAGCACCGAACCGCAGCGAGAGGTCGAGCAGCGTCCGCGCGGGCATCCGGCAGGCCTGTGAGGAGAGTTCCATATTGGTGACATGCTCAGCCAGCGCATCGGAGAAGCCCTGCAGCGCGTCGAGCGAGGGGAAGTAGCTCACGTGGTGCGACTGCCCCCCGCCTTCCTCGTACGTCTCGAACTCCGCGGCGAGCAACACTGTCACCTGTGCGCACTCGCGCCCGCCGTAGCGCAGTCCGCCGCCGGGCTGCTCGACCATCTCACCCGCCTCCACGAGCGCGCGGATGTCATCCAGCACCGGAGGCGAGGCGCAATCGACGATCCCAACGAGGTCTACGCCCTTGCGGCGAGCGCACTCGATGGCGATGTTCTCGAAGGTCAGGTCCCGCGCGGCCGTTATCTTGACCGGGCGCCCGCTGCTGGAGCGACCGATATGGACGTGCAGATCGCACACGTGGAGCATCGTCTCATCCATTCATGCTGCGGCGCGTCACGCTACTCACGCATCGATACGGCGCCGGTGATCGAGGCGCCCCCGAATGGCCCGTAAGCGCCTGTCCCCCACTCCGGGGACGCAATCCGCCCCGCCGCGACAATCCTCTCGGCAAGCTCCGGTGACATCGACGTCTCCGCCAAGAGCAGGCCGTTCTGGCGTATCTGCATCGCGTCCGCTGTGACAATGAACTCAAGCTCAGTCTGCTCGGGCGTCCAGTGGATCGGCGCGGATAGGCAGCCAGGCACTCGCATGCGCCAGACTGTGCCGTACTCTGCGAGCTGTTCCTCAGTCATGAAGTCGGGCGCGGGCGACGGCTCGAAGGGCCACTTCGCCGAGGTCGATATCATTAGCAGCGAGTCGCCAAGCGGGACCATGGACGTCACCCGCTGGCCCCACTGGTTGCTGACGAGACCGAGCTGCTCGCACTGGTTCTGGTAGGGGTGGCCCGGATCCGCGTGCGCCGCCGGATGCGAGAACAACCGCCCCATCGGCTGCCACCGATCCGTGTCGGCGTTGTGGCGCCACAGTTCGCCCCACGGCCAGACCCCGGCGATCAGTTCGCCGCCCCAAACCGTGGCGGTCTGGCACTCACGCGCTGATGCTGAGACGCCGTCGATGCGAGGAGGCCAATCCTGCAGGCGCTTCAGCCCCCCGCCGTCGAACTCAAAGAACTCGCCCGTCGGGTATTGCCCCAGAAGCAGTCGGTCATAGTAGCGAACCATCGTGTAGACCTGGAAGCTCTCGCCGAGCGTCGGCTCGCGGATGGTGCGCCAACTTGTGCCGTCGAACACATAGACGCCGCCGATGTTCGAGCACGTGACGGCGGCCCCGTCCAGCTGTCCCCAGGAGAACGTCGTCTCACCGACGATCGGGAGCGTCTCGACGACCGCCCGCGACAAGTCGACGGGCGTTCCGTCGGAGGGGCGCCATGGACATGCGTAGAGCTTGCTGAAGCCGTCCTCGTTGCTCTCCCAAGCGCGGTACGCATTCTTCTCGCCTCGGAACACGTGGTAGAAGAACAGGTGGCCGCCGGCGTAGTAGAAGCGCTGGTAGCTGCCCTGCGCCGGTGCGTCGAGCACGGCCCGCCCATCGTGCCAGAAGCGACCGTCGCCAAAGGCCAGCGTACCGCCGTCAATACGCACACGAGCCGGGGCCGTCCCTTCCCGCGACAGCCACGAAGCGGTCGTGGCGTCCCAGACACGAGTGGCGGTATCGTCCGAGGGCTTCGTCGCGACGAGCTGATCTGCCACGTTGAACATGTACGTGCCGGTCGCACTCCAGGGCCGAGGGAGCGACTCAAGTGAGAACTGCCTGTTGCCGTCCGTGGGCCGGACAAAGAACTGCACGACCAGCCGGTCCGTTCGGTGCCGTGTGTTGTAGACATCGCAGAACCCGGCGCCCAGCACGAATGAGCCGTCCGCGGTCCGGGCCTCGAATAACGAGCCGAGGCTCTGACCTGCGTCCTGGCCGAACTCTGCAGTGACCGTGCACTTCATGAGGTCTTCACCCGCATGGCAGATGGTCGGCATGGCAGTCAGCATCGCCATGCTCGCCAGCGCCGCAAGCATTCGCCACTCTCTGCGCGCCACTGCAATCGCCTCCTGGCTGGTCAGGTGACGCGACGCGGTCTCACGGGGCACGTCGGGCACATCTCCAGCGCCAGTTCGAAGGTGGCCCGTACCATCTCCTCGCCATCGAAGAGCATCACCATCGCCTCGCTGATCCGCCGGTCGCGGATCAGCCCGCGCTGGCGCATCTCAGCCTCGATGGCCTGCCACTCGATCTTGCACGTGCCCTCGCCGCGCCAGAGCACCGTGCGGGCGTCGATCACGTCGCCGCTGGGGAGCCGGACCTTGCGCACGAGCTGGCGGTAGCCCATGCACCGCGCCCCTGCGCGGGTCTCCGCAACATGCGCGGCAGTGCATGTATTCATGCCGACGCCCATCATGCAGATCTTCCCGCCGCTGCTCACGAGCTTCCCTAGCGGGCTGCGCGCGTCGAAGGTACGCAACTCCAGGTGCTCGGAGGTGAGCCACTCCGCCTGGGGGCCGATGGCCGCGCACGGATGCGTCGGGTGCAGCGAGCGGTGCGCCTCAGGGCGCTTGCGCACCGCCTCGGTGATCGCGCCGTTGACTGAGCGCGTCGTGCGTGGGTCGAAGATCTCGTCCTCGTCGTCGAAGGCCTCGCGGCTGCCGTGGTTGAAGGTCGGCGCCATCAGTGTGCCCTCGGGGCCGAGTACCTCGAGGAGTGCGTCCACAACCACCTGAGGGCCACCCTCAACGTGGCCGAAGCTGGACAGGGAGCTGTGCACCTGAACCATGTCGCCGGGCTGGAGCCCGAGAGCTCGGAGCCCGGCGACGATGTCGGCCTGCGTCACGACTGTTCGTCCCGTCGGAGCGTGTGGCACCAGTGACCTCCGTGTCAGCAGGTGGCGGAACCGGGCTCAGGGCAGCTCGGAGAGGCCGGTTGCCTCTGGATACCGCGCGCGAAGCAGCATCGCCTCGAGCACACCCCGGTTCCCGGCGGGGTTCTCCACGCACTCGACGATGCGGGCGTGGTCGAGGCCGTTGATGCGCTCGTTCATGGCTTTGAGCGTGTCCATGCAGTTGGTCAGCGCCCGCTCGACCGGCATGCGCTCGGGATTGATGTCGATCCCGAAGTGCTCCTGGAAGCCGCACATCTTGAGCGCGTACAACGCCGCCTCGGTCTGCTCCGGATAGACGACGCCCGCGTTGAGGTCCTGGTCGTAGTTGCCCATCGGCTGGGAGTTCCAGTGCGTGTGGCCAAGCCGACCGTACTCGCAGACCAGACTGAACGCGTAGGCAAGGTCCTCATAGGCCATCAGCATGTGCCCGACCTCGGGATTCAGGCCCATGAGCACGGTGCCATCGCCCATCATTCGCCTATTGTCATCGCTGCCAAGCAGCGACTCGACCTTCTCGCACAGCAGAAGCGCCTCGGAAGTCGTGCCGTAGATGATGTTCGAGCGCGGCTCGTAGGGCTTCGGCTCGATGCAGATGCGCACGCCCGGTACGGCGTCCATCGCCTCGGCGAGCCCCTCGGCGAAGCGATCGCGCGATGCCACGTGGTTCTGCCCGAAGGTGTTGTCGAAGCCGTCGATACCCGGCCAGACGATCGCGAAGTCAGTGTCAAGCTCGCGGTTGATCTCGAGCGTGGCGATCGTGCGGTCGATCGCGGCCCGCCGCGCCGTCTCGATCGGCGACGAGAGCGAGCCGAACTCGAACTGCGCGTCGTAGAAGAGGTTCGGCACGACGGTGATCAGGCGCAGGCCAGCGTCGCGCGCGCTCTTGAACAGGTCGATGGTGTCGTCATTGACCTCGTTCGGGTAGTGCGCCTCGAGGCCAACCAAGCCCTGATCCATGAGGCCAAGGGCCATCTCAATGCGCTTCTCCATCGACACATCCGGCACGTAGCGCTCGTGGAAGCGCCCGCCTCCCGGAGCAAAGAACCAGACTCCGGCAGTGAACCTGAGGTCAAGATCGAAGCTCTCGAGATGGCGAACGAGTTCGTCCCCGCTGCGGCGCACCTTCTGCCCGGACAGATCCCTGATCGGCATGGTTATCACCTGATGTTGCGAGAGCCGGCCCGCCTGACGGGCCGCGGCAGACCCTCGACTGGATTGCGGAGCGGACTGCACGGAGATGATTCACCGCCGACGTCGGGAGACCTTCCGCGCGGGCCATTGCAGGGAACGGGGCCGCTTGTGGCGAATCTGTAGCCTGTCGCAGCCAGCCAGAGCAGGGAGGCAAGCATCGTGCCCCGACACGAAGAAAGCTACACGATCGAGGAACATACCCGGGTCCGCAAGGCCATCGGCGACCACACGCTCAAGAGCGTCAACGAGATCCCGCAGTTCCACTTGCGCACGCTTGTTGACATGGAGCCGCTGGCGGCGCTCCGTGAGCAGCTCAAGCAGACCGCCGATCCCGTCCCTACCTACAACGACCTGAGCATCAAGGCGGTCGCGCTGGTGCTCAGAGACTTCCCGCGCTTCAACGCGTGGTGTGAGCCCGACCACCTGAAGCTGCTCGACGCGGTCAACGTCGGCTTCGCGGTAGGCACCGACCAGGGAGTGTTGCTGCCCACCGTCCGCAGCGCGGACACCAAGAGCCTCGAAGAGATCGCCACGGAGACGCGCGAGATGGTGGAGTTGGCGCGCAACGGTCGGCTTCGCGCGTCGCTACAGATGGGTGCGGGCTTCACGATCTCGAACTTGGGGCCCATCGGGATCGACGCATTCGCCCCGATCATCAGCCCGCCGCAGGCGGCGATCCTCGGCATCGGGTCGATCAAGCCCCAAGCGCTGGTAATCGACGGTCAGGTCGTGGCTCGCCGCGCCGCGTACCTCACGCTGGTGATGGACCACCGCGCGTCCGACGGGGCCACCGGAGCGCAGTTCCTCGCGGCTCTCGCCGAGATGTTCACTCAGCCCGATCGCATGGTTGGCGAGTGAACGATGCCCCTCCCGAAGACGGCCGTCACGGACCTCGGCGTCATCGTGATCGGCTCCGCGATGGTGGAGATCACGCCGGCGGAGATGGGGCGGCCGCTGTCAGACGTGCAGACGATGGTGCCGCTGCCGTCGGGCTCGGCGGCAAACTTCGCCGCGGTGCTCGCGTCCCTCGGCGTGAGGACCGCGCTCATCACGCGTGTCGGCAATGACGAGCTTGGCCGCTGGCTGATCGACCGCCTCGGCCGGCGAGGGATCGTGACCGACTACGTTCTGCCCGTCGAGGGCCAGCGCACTCCGGTGTCCTTCGCCTGGATGGATCGCCGTGGCGAGAAGACCTTCTACTTCTACCGCTTCCCCGGTTTCAGCGACCCGATGGCGACGCTCACGCCCGAGCAGATCGAGGCCGATCAGGTCGGCGTCGCCCGCATCTTCGACTTCACCGAGGCGGCGGTGCGCAGCGAACCACTACGCTCCGCGGCGCTGCGCGGCGCGCGGCTGGCACGTGAGGCCGGTCGGCAGGTCTGCTACGCCCTGAACTACCGGCCCTCCGCATGGGGGGATCAGAAGCTCGACCAGATCGTCGCCGCGCAGCGACAGGCGTGCTCACTCGCTGACATCGTTCTCATGAACCGCGAGGAGGCCGAGATCGTCACAAGCTTGGACGACCCGGAGCAGGCACTCCTTGAAGTCGCAAAGCTGGGCCCGTCGATCGTCGTGATCACTGCAGGCGAGGACGGAGCCACACTCCTTGCGTCCGGCGAGATGGTGCAGATCCCCGCGCGGCGCGTTGAGGTCGTCTACGACATCGGCGCGGGCGACACCTTCCACGCCGGACTGCTCGCGGCACTGCTCGCAGATATGCCTGCGGAGAGGGCGGCGAGGTTCGCCTCGGACGCCGCCGCTCTGCGCATCGGTCGGGCGGCGACCGAACCCAGTCCGACGTTCGACGAAGTGAGAGCGCTCGGGGAGTAACGGTGCGGTGGCGCAGACGGCAGAAGCACCCCTGAGCACGGAACTCATGTTCGCGCACATGCGTTCATAGTCACGTGGCGTGGTGAGTTGTTACGCAGGGGTTCTGTACTCGATCCGCAGTGCAACCGGGCGGAACGGTCCGTGCACAGTGAAAGCGAATGGGTGGCGCTGTTCTCGATTCATCAGCCAAAAGAAGGAACCATTTACCACCACGACGAAGTTGACGTTCCAACGGCTTCCGCGGCATCACGAATGTAATCTGTACCGACAGTACCACCGTCACGAAAGCTGCAACAGGTGTTGCGCCGTCGGACACGGCATGGTATGATATGCGTCACAAGTGGCTTCGTGACCGGACCCCAAAGCGTTGACGCGGCCACGAAACCAACAAATACTCTCGCCTCTTACGCGAGGCAGTCGGAGGTGTCGTTTCTGGATCCCAGAAGAATCGTGATAGTTGAGGACGACCCCCAGTGCAGCAAGCTGGTGGCAACCAAGCTGGAAGCCGAGGGCTTCGATGTAATCGTGGCGGAGAGTGGTGAAGAGGGCCTCGAGGCCATAGACGACGAGATGCCAGATCTGCTGCTGCTGGACCTGATCCTGCCGGGCATCGATGGACTCGAAGTCTGCAGGCGTATTCGGCGCAAGCATGACCTGCCGATCATCATGCTCACCGCAAAGGATGACGAGATCGATGCAGTGATCGGGCTCGAGGTCGGCGCGGACGACTACATCACCAAGCCGTTCGGAACCCGCGAGCTTGTCGCCCGCGTGCGCGCGATGCTGCGCCGCGTGAAGATCAATCGCGAGCACACCGAGCCGCTGGAGCACCTGACGTTCCCCGAACTCGACATCGACATCCCGAAGCGCCAGGTCGCGGTGCAGGGCGAGGTGGTGCACCTGACGCCGAAGGAGTTCGGCCTGTTGGTCTACCTGGCCTCGAAGCCCAACGTGGTCTTCACCCGTGAGGAGATCATACGGGATATCTGGGGTCGCACCGACGGAGGCGGCGACCTGCGCACTGTTGACACGCACATCAAGCGTCTGCGGAGGAAGATTGAGGAGGGGCGCGCGGTGCCCTGGAGCATCGCGACCGTGTGGGGCGTCGGCTACAAGTTCCAGATCAACGAGTAGCCGTCTCTCGAAGGTGCTGTCAGCCCCGGCCCGCGGCGATTGTCGCGGGCCGGATGCGTTCTCCCCTCAGGTGCGCTGCACGAGGTAGATGGCGGGGTGTGTCCCGGACAGGCTCAGATGATCCTCGCGGACCACCTGCAGCCGACGCGAGCTCTTCTCGAGCAGCCGCGTGATGAGCCGCTTCTCCTGCGTGAGCAGCGCGGCCATCCCCCCGGGGCGCAAGACGCGTCCGAGCTCGCGGACGAAACCGGGGTAGAGGTGACGATTGGCCGTGTGCGAGCCGATGCGCCGTCCCCACGGCAGATTGCAGAGCAACGCGTCAACGGACGCTCTCCCGAGCGGCAGACACCTCGCGTCCCACTGCAGCAGTCGCGCGGCCACCTCGGCCGCCTCGACGTTCGTGCAGGCGGCTTCCAGCGGGCTGATGTGGAGGTCGCCGCCGATCATCAGCGCGGGCTCCGCGAGGCGCGCGCGCTCGATCAGGATCGTCCCCGCACCGCACATCGGGTCGACCACCACCTCGCCGGCTTTCGGTGACGTCAGACGACACATGGCGTGAGCCACGGTGGCATTCAACGAGGCCGCGGCGTGCTTCACGCGTGCTCGCTGGTGCAGTGCCTCCGGCGACAGCCGCAGACCGGCCAGGGCCATCCCGTCCGTTACGTAGACGCGCACGTCATAGTCGTAGCCGCTCAGGTCCACGTCCCAGCCGTAGCGTCGGACGACGCCCGCTCCCGCCGCGGCGGCGATCTCCAGCGAGTTGTACGCGTGATCGCCTGATCGCTGTGCCGTGATGCGGAAGCTCGGGCGCTGGGGTACGTCATGCAGTCCGTGGTGCAGCCTCAGGACGCCCGCGAGATCGAGGCGGGCGAGCCACTCCTCTATGGCCTGCAGACCATCCAGTGTGCTCGGCAGCTCAACAAGCTGATCGACGTAGGCGAAGAGGTTCTCGATGGTGAGCAGATCCAGCGCGGCGTCGGCCCCATCGTCCGATGAGAAGAAGACCTTCCCACGCTCAGCCCCGAGGAAGGTCACTCGGGGCAGTCGCTTCCGCAGCTCATCCACGACGATCGGCTCCAGACCCGCGATGAGCGTCGCGAAGTAGGGCGTCTCGCCGCTTGGGGATGCGACCTCGAAGGGCTCGTCGCGCACGTCGATCAGGCGCGGTCCCTCTCGCTCCACGCGCTTACCTCCCCCCGCAGGTCTGCCAGCGCGTCTGCAGCGATGGCCTCGCGCACACGGGCAAGCAGTTGCGTGTAGAAGCGGACGTTGTGCAGGCTTAGCAGTTGCCAGCTCAGTGGTTCCTTCGTCCGGTGCAGGTGCCGGAGGTAGGCGCGTTCGAAGCCGCCCGCACAGGTCGGGCAGTCGCATTCCCGCGAGAGCGGCCGGGTGTCCGTCTCATGCTCGGCGGCGGCAATGCGTATCGGACCTTCCCAGGTCATGACGCTGCCGTGGCGGGCGTTGCGCGTGGGAAGCACGCAATCGAACAGGTCAACGCCCTCAGCGGCGCAGTCGACGATGTCCAGCGGTGTGCCGACGCCCATGAGATGCACGGGGCGCTCCTCGGGCAGATGGCTCTGCGCCGCCCGCAGCGACAGCAGCATGTCCCAGCGGTCCTCGCCGACGGAGAGCCCGCCGATGCCGAAGCCGGGGAAGCCCATCGCCGCGGTCTCACGCGCGCTGCGCTCGCGCAGGTCGGCGAAGACCCCGCCCTGCACGATCCCGAAGAGCTGCTGGTAGGAGTGCGCGTGGGCGGCAAGCGACCGCTCGGCCCACCGCAGCGTCCGCTCGAGCGAGCGCTCGACGTACTCTCGCTCAGCCGGGCAGGCGCAGCACTCGTCGAGCGGCATCGCGATGTCGCTGCCGAGGGCCATCTGTATCTGTGCGGAGAGTTCGGGGGTCAACAGGATCTTCTGACCGTCCACAGGCGAGCGGAAGGTCACGCCCTCCTCTGTGATGGCATTACTGTCCGCGAGCGAGAACACCTGAAACCCGCCGCTGTCGGTGAGGATCGGTCGGCTCCAGCCCATGAAGCGATGCAGGCCGCCACACTCGGCAACTACGCGCTCGCCGGGCCGCAGGTGCAGGTGGTAGGCGTTGGAGACGAGGATCTGCACGCCTGCGGCCGCAACCGCGTCGGGAGGACAGGCCCGGATGGCCGCGCGACTCGCGCATGGCATGTACGCGGGCGTGTGCACAACGCCATGCTCGAGCGTCAGTGTGCCGGTGCGCGCCCGACCCTCGCGAGCCTGATCAGCGATCTCGAATCTCACATCAGCACCCGCCTTCAGAGGATCATCATTGCGTCCCCGTAGCTGTAGAAGCGATAGCCCTGCTCCAGGGCCTCCTGGTACGCGGCCATGATGCGTTCGCGACCGCCCGCGAAGGCCGAGACCATCATCAGCAGCGTGGAACGAGGCAGGTGGAAGTTCGTGATCATCGCCTCCACCGCCCGGAATTCGTAGCCCGGATAGATGAAGATTTCGGTGCGGCCGGCGCCCGCTCGGATGCAGCCGGCCTCGTCGGCCGCGCTCTCCAGCGTCCGGGTGACGGTGGTCCCGACCGCCACCAGTCGGCCGGTCCGAGCGTTAGCCTGTGCAGCGAACTCGGGGGAGACACGGAAATACTCCGAGTGCATCCTGTGCTCCTCGACGCGCTCCGCGCGGACAGGCCGGAAGGTGCCGAGGCCGACGTGCAGCGTCACGTAGCCGATCTCCACGCCGCGCTCGCGGATCGCCCCCAGCAGCTCCTGTGTGAAGTGCAGCCCGGCGGTCGGCGCGGCGACCGCGCCCGGCTCGCGGGCGTAGACCGTCTGGTAGCGCTCGCGGTCGAGCGGCTCGGCGGCACGGTCTATGTACGGAGGCAGGGGAGGCTCCCCCACCTCATCGAGCACCTCGAGCAGCTCACCCTCATAGTACAAATCGACCAGCCGGTTGCCGTCATCCTCGACCGCGTGGACGGTAGCCCGCAGCCGCCCGCCGCCGAACTGCGCTTCACTGCCCGGCCGAAGACGCCTGCCGGGACGCCCGATCGCCCGCCAGCGGTCGCCCTCGACTGCTTCGAGCAGCAGCAACTCAACCCGGCCGCCACCCGGAGCGACCCCGATGATGCGCGCCGGGATCACGCGCGTGTCATTGAGGACCAGCAAGTCTCCCGGCGCGAGTAGATCGAGGACGTCGCGGAATGTGCGGTGAGCAGTTTCGCCGGTCGAGCGGCTCAGCACGAGCAGCCGCGACCGGTCGCGGCGCTGGGCCGGGTACCGGGCGATGCTATCGGGGGGAAGCTCGTAGTCATAGTCGCTGACATTCACAGGGGGGCACCGTGGGAGTGTTCGCGGCCCGCGGCGAACTGACCTGCCCTCGGGAACTCACCTGCACCGCACCGCGTTGAATTACCTGCGGGCCACGGTAGCTCGCGACAGCCTGATGTGTTGCACGTTGTCAGACCAGATGAGAGGAAACTACGCATGAGGATATCGCCAGTCGCGACCTGGCTGACGGTCATTGCTCTGCTCGGGGCTACCTGGACTCTGTCCGGCTGCCGGCCTCAGGCGGAGGAGCAGGCGGATCTGGAGGCGGCGGCCCCGGACACGGCTGAGCTGCCCGACGAGAGCCCCGTGAACACCGGGGAGGCAGCGGTCGCAAACACCGCTCCCGAGGGCGATTCTGCTGAAATCCCGCCCGCCGATGCCGAGGGCCTGTTTGCGCCAGAGCCGACGACTCTGTCGCCCGAGCAGGCACAGGCTGCTATGAACGTGCACGTAGACCTCGACCGCGCCTACGCGGAAAGTGATTTCGGGCCGCTCCGCACAGTGCTGCGGATGGGCAGCGATGAGCAGAAGACGAAGGTCCGCGAGACGCTCGAGGCCCTGCTGCTTAGCAGCCATGTCGCGCAGACGCGCGCGAGTGCGGCAGCCGTCCTGTCGACGAACGCGACCGGCTCCGTCGAACCGCTAACGCAGGCGGCGCTGCACGATCCGGAGCAGCAAGTGCGCCGCCAGGCGATTGAGTCGCTCCGTGACGCGGCCTCTTCACCGGAGCTGCTCGCCGCGCTCCAGCGCGCCGGACAGGCTGAGGACCCGGATGTGCGGGCCACCGCCCTGACCACGGAGATGGACGTGCGTCTCAACACATACAAGCCCGGCGACGACACCACCTGGGTAGCCCGCCTGCTTGGCCGGACACAGGATGACGCCTCCGCACAGATGCAAATCAAGCTCGAACAGCGAGGCGCGGCGGTGCTGCCGGCGGCCATCGACGTGCTGCAGACCGCCTCGGATCCGAACGCTCGTTCCGCGGCAGCCTGCGCGGTCATGGTGATCTGCGCCGGCACGAGCCCCAAGCAGCAGGAGTTCGCGGAGCTCTCCAAGGCGATGATCACCAAGGAGGGGCTCGCGCAGCCAGAACCGGCCAACCTCGACGGGCTTAAGCCACTCGAGAACGCCCTCGCCAACGATAGCTCATGGAAGGTCCGGGCAATCGCCGCCCAGGGCCTCGGCTACCTCGGTCAGGCGAGTTCGGCGCCGATCCTCGGCAGAGCGCTGCACGATGAGCACGAGGAGGTCCGGTGGTGGGCCGCACTCGGCCTTGAGACCGTGCCCTCGGAGGCGGCGCTGAGCGACCTCGCGACCGCAGCCAGGCGCGATCCCTCCGAGAGAGTCCGCGCCGCCGCCGTCCGATCCCTTGGTTGGGTAGACAGCGAGAAGGCCGTCATGCCGTTGATCCTCGCCACATCCGACGCATCTTCGGCTGTTCGCCAGGCGGCGGCTGAGGAGCTGGCCCGCTTCAAGTCCCCCGCCAGCCTGGAGGCGATGGTGGCGCTCTTCAAGGACCCAGACGAGGATGTCCGATGGGCGGCCGTTGTGGCGGCAGGCGAGCTGCGCGACGAGGAGACGGTCCCGGCGCTCATCGAAGCGATGCGCGACCCCAGCCCGATGGTTGCGAACGCCGCCGAACGCGCCCTGCAGCGCATGGGCAAGGCCGAGCAGCGCTTCGGGTTCGAGGATGAGACCTGAGCTGAAACGCACCCCCAGGTACGCTGACGGCGGCGCCTCGATGGCGTCGCCGTCTTCGTTTCAGCCGATGGACTTGGGGGATCCTGACACTCAGGCCGGGGCATGCTCCACAACGCCCCAGGTGCTCGGGTCACGCTCGTAGGGGGAGTCGGGCGAGGCGCCCCAGAGCTGGCGGCCGCGCTGGATGTCGTGGACCGCAACAGCCATCCCGATGCGCAGGCCGGGCCGCGGCTCATAGCCATGAAGCGCGTCCGGCTCGAAGGCCAGCTCGACCGAGTAGCCCCGTTCGTCGAAGCGCGAGGCGGCGCGTACCGCCTTCAGGTCGATGGGCTGCGAGCGCTGGAGCGCGCGACGGATCGGGAGCTGCACGATCACCGGCTCGCCCTCGGCCGCGCCTGGCGGAGCAGGCAGGATCACCAGGTGATAGCAGAACTGACTCGCGCGATGGCTGGCCTGCGCTCCTCGCGTGTCGATGAACAACTCGATCGCATCGCCGCTCGCGGGGCTCTCCCGGTTGGTGACTACCCGCTCCTGCTTCGGCACGTCCAGCACGAGGTAGAGACCGCGCTCATTCCACGCCAGCGAGAGTGCCGCATACTGCTCCCCGCCGGCCAGCTCCCCCAGCGCGGGCATGAGCTGGTCCGCGGACCAGTCGCCGAGCCGGCCGTCGATGCGAGGTGAGCGCTCTCGCCACGGGCAGATCGCGACCGTGGAGAAGAGCGCGGCGGGCGGGAACTCGTAGTCCGATGCACTCATTCCGCCGCCACCTCCGCCTCATGCGGCCGAAGCGCTCTCATGACCATATCCCGGAATGCCTCACGGCGCACTTCCTCCTCGGCGAAGCCCCACACGGTGATCAGATCGTAGGCATGCGGGCGAGTGCTGACGCGCACGCGCGAGCCGCGCCCATACTTGTGCAGACCCTCGATCTCATTCCACGTCGGCAGCGCCAGAGCGCGCTCCAGCGCCGACTGCACGAAGACGCCCTTCGGTGCACGGATCTGCAGCCGCACGTCCCAGCGCCGGTGCGTCTGCGCGCGGGCGACCCAGTCGGTGTCGCCACTGCGGCACAGCGTCACTGAGCGCGCGTCGGCCCAGTCGGCGTCGTCCGCGCCGAGGGCCTCGGAAGCCAGCTCAACGAACCTCTCCAACGCCCCGGCCTCCCACTCGCGCGGCTCGCCGGTGGGCGTGCTCTCCGCCAGGTGCCAGGCGCGGCCGTCGCGCTCCCACGGGCGTGCGGCGTCCTCGGCGAGCGCCGCCAGCGCCTCTTTGTGCGCGCCGCGCTTGGGTGGCGCGGAGACCAGCTCGATCGCCAACTCCTCGCGCCGGGCCCGATCGAGGGCAGTCTTGAGGAAGGGCGCGGTGGCCGAATCGGCACACTCCGCGACCTGCTCGGGCCGCCCCACCGCCACGAGCCGCCCGCCCTCATCACCGCCGCCGGGCCCAAGGTCGATCACCCAGTCGGCGCACTTGACGAGGTCGAGGTTGTGCTCGATCACGATCACGGTGTTGCCGGCCTCAACGAGCCGCTGCAGCACCTCCAGCAGCTTCAACACGTCTGCGCAGTGCAGCCCCGTCGTCGGCTCGTCGAGGATGTACACGGCCTTCCCGCGCGCAGGCCGCGACAGCTCGCGCGAGAGCTTCACGCGCTGGGCCTCGCCGCCCGAGAGCATCGGTGCGGCCTGGCCCAGCGGGAGGTACTCCAGTCCCACGTCGGCCATCGTCTGCAGGATGTGGCGGATGCGCGGGAAGCTGCTGAAGTGCTCCAGCGCCTGTCCGACGGTCATCGTCAGCACTTCTGCGATGCTCTTGCCGCGATACTGCACCTCACGCGTCTGCGCTTCGTAGCGCGTCCCGCCGCAGTCTTCGCACTCGACCCACACGTCCGGCAGGAAGTGCATCTCGATCAGCCGCCGGCCCATCCCCTCGCACACTTCACAGCGGCCGCCACGCTTGTTGAAGCTGAAACGCTCCGGCCCGTAGCCCCGCACGATCGCCTCGGGGAGCATCGAGTAGAGCTCGCGGATCAGGTCGAAGACGCCCGAGTAGGTCGCCGGGCTCGATCGCGGCGTCTGCCCGATCGGCGCTTGGTTGATGTTGACGACCGCGTCGAGCTGCTCGATGCCGACGATGCGCCGGTGAGGGCCGCCAACCTCCTGCGCGCCATGCAGATGATACGCCAGTTCGGGGTAGAGTATCTCATTGACCAGCGAAGTCTTGCCCGAGCCGGACGGCCCCGTCACGCAGGTCAGGACTCCCAGCGGGAAGTCCACGTCGATGCCCCGCAAGTTATGATGCGCCGCACCAACCACGCGCAGCCAGCCGCCGTCTGAGGCGTCGGCAGGCGACAGCTCGCGCCGCCGCGCCGGGACGGGTACCTGCAGCTCTCCGCTGAGGAGCTGCCCAGTGCGCGAATTCCTGCGCCGCATGACCTGGCTGAGCGTCCCGGCGGCCATCACGCGGCCACCCTCCGGCCCGGAGCCGGGCCCGAGGTCGATGATGTGATCGGCCTCCCGCAGTGTCTGCTCATCATGCTCGACCACAACCGCGGTGTTGCCCATGTCCCGTAGGTCCTTCAGCGCCTGGAGCATGCGCACGTTGTCGCGGGGATGCACGCCCACCGTCGGCTCGTCGAGCACGTAGAGCACGCCCGTCAGGCCTGAGCCGATCTGCCCGGCAAGCCGCACGCGCTGGCTCTCGCCGCCCGACAGCGAGGGCGCCGGGCGGTGCAGTGTCAGGTAGCCGAGGCCGACCTCGACCAGCAGCCGCAGGCGGCGCAGGATCTCGTCGCGGATCTCGCGCGTCAGCTCCGCCTCGCGATCGGACAGCTCCAGCCCCTCGAAGAACTCCTGCGCTTCAGTAAGCGGCGCCCGGCACAGATCGACGATGCTTCGCTCGCGCAGAGTGGCGGCGGCAGCCTCAGCGTTGAGGCGCCCACCGCGGCAGGTCGGGCACGGGAGGTCGCGCAGGATCCGCCCCACGCGCTGGCGGAAGCGCGAGCTGAGGCGGCTGGCCTCCTCGATCGATGACACGAGGCCGTGGAACTGCACGCGCAAGCGATCGTCCACGTCGAACTCACGCTCGCCCGCGCCGTAGAAGATCAGGTGCCGGTGGTCATCGCCCAGCTCCTCGAAGGGCGTGTCGAGGTCAAAGCCGGAGGTGGTCGCCACCGCCGCGAGCATGCACTCCAGCAGTGAGCCGGGCCGAAGCTCGCCCCACGGGCTCAGCGCGCCCCGGCGGATCGACAGAGACGGATCGGGCACGAGCGCCCGCGAGTCCGCCCCGCGCCGGGTCCCGAGCCCCTCGCAGGCCGGGCACCAGCCCTCACGATGGTTGAATGAGAACGCGCGTGGGGTCAGCGGATCGTAGGCCGCGCCGCACTGCTGGCACGAGCAGTGCTGGGAGTAGGCGCGCTCCTCATCGGCGTCGATCGGCGCGGCGGTCAGCCGGCCGCCACTGAGGCCCAGCGCGGTCTCGATGGCCTCCACCAACCGCGACTTGCGGCCGTCGGCGAGGTCTATCCGGTCCACGACGACCTCGACGACGTGCTGTCGGCGCCGGCGGATCGCCCGCTCAAGCGGCAGGAGCTCGACCTCACCGTCGATGCGCACACGCAGCCAGCCTTGCCGGTGTAGCCGCTCGAAGAGGCCTGCCCACTCTTCATTGCCGCGCGGCTCGACGGGCGCGAGAACCAGCACCCGCAGCCCGCGGTACTCGCTGAGGATCTGCGCCGCGATCTGATCCTGTGTCTTCGCGCCGACTTCGGCCCCGCACTGCGGGCAGTGCGGCGTGGCCAGGCGTGCGAAGAGCACGCGAGCGTAGTCGTAGATCGTCGTGACCGTGCCCACCGTCGAGCGCGGATTGTGCGACGGTTGCTTCTGATCGATCGCGATTGCGGGCGGGAGCCCGGTGATGCGATCCACCTTCGGCTTGTCGATCTGCCCCACAAACTGCCGGGCATAGGACGACAGCGACTCGACGTAGCGCCGCTGTCCCTCGGCGTAGATCGTGTCCAGCGCCAGCGAGGTCTTCCCTGAGCCGCTCACACCTGAGATCACCGTGAGCTTGTGTCGCGGGATCTTCGCGTCCACCGACCGCAGGTTGTGCTCGCGTGCGCCGCTGACCTCGATGTCACCGGCCTTCACGTTCTTGCGGCCGCGCGCAGATCGCACGTCCGCAACCTCCACCTCGCCCCTCCCGAGCACCTCCCGCAGCATGACTCCGGTGTGTGAGCCGACGCAGGCAGCGACCTCCTCCGGCGTGCCTGCCGCAACGACCAGCCCGCCCTCCGCCCCGCCCTCGGGCCCCAGGTCGATCACCCAATCGGCGCTCTTCACCACGTCCGGGTGATGCTCGACAACGATCACCGTGTTGCCCTCGTCCACGAAGCGATGCAGCACATTGAGCAGGTGCTGGACATCCGCGAAGTGCAGGCCGGTGGTCGGTTCGTCGAGGATGTAGAGCGTCCTGCCCGTGCGTGGCCGCGCCAGCTCCTCCGCCAGCTTCACCCGCTGCGCCTCACCGCCCGAGAGCGTCGGGGCGGGCTGGCCCAGCTTGATGTAGCCGAGCCCGACGTCCGCCATGATCTGCAGCATCGCGCGGATCTTCGGCTGGTTGGCGAAGAACTCCAGCGCCTCACAGACCTCCAGCGCCAGCACCTCGGCGACGTTGCGGCCCTTGTACCTGACCGACAGCGTCTCGTCATCGTAGCGCCGCCCACCGCAGGCTTCGCACGCGACCCACACGTCTGCGAGGAAATCCGATTCGAGCTTTGCCGCGCCGTGGCCCTTACAGGCCGAGCAGCGGCCCTCCTCGACGTTGAAGCTGAACCGCCCGGGCCGATAGCCGCGCCGGCGGGACTCGGGAAGCTCAGAGAAGAGCTTCCGGATGTAATCGAAGACCCCGACGTAGGTCCCGGGGTTGCTCCGGGGCGTGCGGCCGATGGGGTCCTGGTCGATGATGATTGTCTTGTCCAGCAACTCCAGCCCGTCGATGCCGTCGTGCTCGCCCGCCTGCGCCTCGGCTCCCTGCAGCTCGCGCGCGAGAGCCGGAAAGAGCGTGTCCGTCACCAGCGAACTCTTGCCTGAGCCAGAAACGCCCGTCACCGCGATCAGGCGGCCGAGCGGGAACTCAACCGTCAGCTCGCGCAGGTTGTTGTGCCGGGCGCCACGCACTACGACGCGCTCCCCGTCGCCGTTGCGGCGATGTTCGGGAGCCACGATCTGATCCTGTCCAGCCAGGTAGCGTCCGGTGAGCGACGTCTTCCGGCGCGCGATCTGCCTCGGCGTACCCATCGCAACGATCTCGCCGCCGCGCTGGCCAGCGCCCGGGCCGAAGTCCACCACGTAGTCCGCGGCGCGGATCGTCTGCTCATCATGCTCGACCACGATGATGGAGTTGCCGCTGTCGCGCAGGTGCTCGAGGGTCTTCAGGAGCTGCGCCTGGTCGCGATGGTGCAGGCCGATACTCGGCTCGTCGAGCACGTAGAGCACGTCCACCAGGCCGCTGCCGACCTGCCCGGCGAGCCGGATCCGCTGCGCCTCGCCACCCGACAGCGTCGGCGCCGTACGGTCCAGCGTCAGGTAGTCCAGGCCTACGTCCGACAGGAACTGCAGCCGCGCGCGGATCTCCTTGAGCGCGTCCTCGGCGATCGTGGCCTGGACGAGTGGCACCTCAAGCCGCTCGAAGAACCCGCGGGCATCGCCGATGGTCATGCCCATCAGGTCGCCGACTGATGCGTCGCCGATGGTCACCGCGAGGCTCTCAGGGCGCAGTCGCTGCCCCTCGCAGGTTGCGCACGTCCCGGTGCGCATCGCCTCCTCGAACTTGCGCCGGAGGGAGCGGGCCTTGAGCCTCCGGTAGCGGCGGGAGAGGTGCGCCATCAGCCCGTCCCACGGGTCCGCGTGCCGCCACTCCCAACCGTGCCGCGGATGGACGAACTCGAACTCGATCAACTCGCCGTCGGAGCCGTACAGCAGGTGATGCCGCTGCTCGTTAGTCAGCTCACGCCACGGGGTATCCAGCGTGAAGCCATAGCGGCGGGCGACGCCCTCCAGCCAGTGTCGCCAGCGCGCGTTGGAGGTCGAGCTCATCAACTCGATGCAGCCCTGCCGCAGCGACTTCGCCGGGTGCGTCACGATCAGTTCGGGCACGAAGTCGCGTCGCTCGCCGAGGCCGTCGCAGTCGGGGCACATGCCGCGGGGTGAGTTGAATGAGAAGTGCGCGTGCGTGGGCGTCTCCAGGCTGATCCCACACTCCGCGCAGGCGAAGCGGCTCGAAAGCAACAGGTCATCCCACGCCTCGTCCTCGGCGTCGGACTCGACTGCGGCGATCACGTCGCCCTCTGAGAGTTCCAGTGCCTGCTCCACCGCGTCGGCGATGCGCGCCCGGTAGCGCGACTGGATCGTCACGCGATCGGTCACGATCTCGATGTCGTGGAAGCGCTGGCGGTCGAGCCCGGGCGGATCCCGCAGCTCGATCACATCGCCATCGACGCGAGCCCGCGCCCAGCCCCTGCGCAGCATGTCCTCGAAGAGGTCGAGGAACTCGCCTTTCTGCCGCCGTGCCACCGGCGCAAGGATCATCACCCGCGCACCCTCGGGCAGCGCCATGATCTGCGCAAGGATCGCGTCGCGTGACTGGCTGCCGATCTCCCTCCCGCAACGCGGGCAGTGCGGAACCCCGATGGCCGCGTAGAGTACGCGCAGGTGGTCCGCGATCTCCGTGATAGTCGCGACGGTCGAGCGGGGATTGTGGCTGCGCGCCGCCTGATCGACCGCGATCGTGGGCGTCAGCCCCTCGATCTCGTCAACGTCTGGGCGCGGCAGCTCCTGCAGGAACTGCTTCGCGTAGCTCGATAGCGATTCGATGTACCGCCGCTGGCCCTCCGCGAAGATCGTGTCGAAGGCCAGTGACGACTTGCCGGAGCCGCTGACACCTGTGAAGGCGATCAGCTTGCCCTTGGGCAGGTCGAGATCGAGGTCCCGGAGGTTGTGCTGACGGGCCCCGCGGATGCGAATTGTATCTGACACGAAGAGAGCCTCCGAAGGTGCGGAAGGGACCGCGCCATCGCGGACGTTATGCACCCCGCGACAACGCTGGGATTCTATCAAACAGGCGTTCGCAAGTCAACAGCGGAGGGCAGATGCACTCATGTGATGGGGGCGCGAAACGAGGTTGGCGCTCCTCCTCCCTCCACGCTTCTTGACGGGGCTGCGGCGTGCCGTGTTCAGACCCTCAGAGGCCCGTCCCCGGGACATGAAAGGCGCGGCCCCGCCGGAAGCGGAGCCGCGCCGTTGGTGGCCGATCGCGTCGGGCCGCCTACGCCTCGTAGACCCAGTGCAGGAACTCATCGTAGCTCTCCGAGAAACCCTTGAGCGTCCGGGTGACGGGGACGAAGTCGATGAACTCCTCGGGCGTCATCCCGTCCGGCTCGTAGGCCTGGCGGAAGATACTGCTCTTCATGAGCTTCTCGAGGTAGCCGTCCGGCAGTTCGGTCCAGATGCCGTTGGGATCGATCTCCCGCGGCACTGAATCGTAGTCCTCGGCCTTGTCGGGGAAGATCGTCAGGAAGTTCGGTACCGGGCCGTTGCTGGTACCACGCTCGATGTTCCACGCGCCACGCCCGGAGGCCGCCAGCGGGAAGCTCTTGTGGAAGCCCAGGCCGCCCTCAGTCGGCGGGTGGTTGAGCAGGCGATACTCGCGCTGGCGGATGGCGGTCGTGGCCCACTTTTTGACCTCTTCCCAGTCCTCGACGCCGGCCTCCTCAAGCTGCTCGCCGACCGGATCGTCGAGCCGACCGTCCATCTGCGTGCGGAAGCTGACCTTCGCGGTGCTGTTTGCCTCGATTGCGCCGGCGAAGGCGATCTGCTGCGGCAGTGCGAAGTTGACCGTCACGTTGATGCCCATGCCCTTCGCGGTCATGCGCTCCGCGGCCGCGATCCCTGCCTTCGTCCCCGGCAGCTTGAAGACGATGTTCGGCGTGCCGCCAAGGGCCTCCTCGATCTGTTCGTAGACCCACATGGCCTCGTCAACCATCTTGTCAGCGTTCTCCGCTTCCTTCGGGTTGAGCTGCAGGCTGACGTAGCCGAGGTCGCCGTCGGTGATCTCCCAGATCGGCCGCAGCAGCCGCGCGTTGGTCAATACGACCTGGATCGTCATCGCGTAGGCAAGCGTCACCGGGTCGCAGGACTGCCCGTATTCCTCGCGCAGTGCGTCGCGCACGGGCGTCCAGATCTCCGGTTCCTCCTTGCGCGCGATATCCACCAGCACCGGGTTGGTCGTGACGAGGATCGCGCCCTTCTGCATCGCCTTGCGCAGACCCGTGGCATAGTCATTGCCCCACCAGGTGTTGAGCTCGCCCGCCATCGTCATGCGGGTCATCTTCACGAGGTTGCTCTGCGCGAGATGCGCGACCTCGCTCTCGACGCGCGCGACCTCGTCGGCGGCGCCAAGGTCCTTCAGCAGCGCCAGGTTCGCCTGGTACTGCTCGTCCAGCTGAGCGTCGGTCACGATCGCGTCGCCGTACTTGTCCTCGCACCGGAGGCTCCAGTCGGCCAGCACCGACTTAAGGTCGATGGCGCTCTCGGCGATCGTCTCGGCGATGTCTGCCTTGCCCGCTGCGTCAGCGGCAGCGTAGGCCTTCTTCATCTCCGCCCGGAAGTCGTCCAGACGGCCGGCGAGATCGCCCGGCACTGTGTAGAAGATCAAGTCCTGCAGAATAGAGGTCTGCTCGTTCGTCATTCCCACTTCGCTCCTCGTATCGACTGTCGTGGAATCCTGAATTCGGCGCCGCTGTGGGCGACGGTTCGATGGCTGTACCTGCATTCCCGTTCGCCGGGCCGGGGGCAATCCCTCCCTTCCCTGGCACAATTGATAAATACTTCTTCGGCACAGGGACGCAGCGCCCGGCAAACGGTGCAGGTGTCCGACTCTCACGTAACGAAGACGTAATAACTCGCACTCCTGATCCGGACCGGCGATGCCGGTCCGGCAGGTTGCGCAAGCCAACAACACCGACCGTATCGTCGCGGATGCGTCCGAACCGGACGAAGAGCACTCGAGAGGTGGTCCACAATGCGAGCAACCAGTTCACGCAATACCGGCCGGCGCATCGCGGTCATGGCAACCATCGTCGCAGCCGTCATGCTGACGCAGGTATGTGCGCCGCCTGCTGAAGCACAGGGGCTCTCCGCCGATACTGTGTCGAAGATTAAGGACGCCGTCGTGCTGATTGACGTCACGCTGACCACGGCGGATGGCGAGATCGGGGGCAGCGGCAGCGGCTTCGTCGTCTCCCCCGACGGCAACATCATCACCAACGCGCACGTGGTCTCGATGGTCACTGAGAATCAGGTGGGCGGCACGGTCGTGGCTGAGAGCCGCGACGTGGAGGTCGTCTTCCACCCCGGCACCGCTCAGGAGCAGACTTTCCCGGCGCAGGTATTGCGCGAGCATCACGAGCATGACCTCGCGCTGCTGAAGATCGAGCGCGCGACGCCGGTGTACCTCGAGCTGGCCGATTCCGACGCTGTCCCGGAGACCTCAGCTATCTACGCCTGCGGGCACCCGCTCGGTCTGCGCGAGATCTCCATCCGCACGGGAACGGTCACCGCACATCGCACCTGGGAAGGCAAGCCTTACGTCGAGCACGACGCCTCGGCCGAGGAGGGCAACTCCGGCGGCCCGGTCGTGCTGGCGGACGGGCGCGTCATCGGCGTCCACACGCTCACGCTGGTCAGCAGCGGCATGCTGACGAAGTTTGCGATCCCATCCAACGTCGTCATCGCGTGGCTGGCGACCGACGCGGCAGACGATCCGCCGCCGGCCATACCCGGGAAGGCGCTCCGTGACCTCCTCGCCGCCACGGACCTGACATTCGAAGAGCCGGAGGCGGGCAACTTCGCCATCCCCTACGACAACGACGTGACAATCGTCGCGCATGAGTACGAGGACTTCCTGCGCCTTCACTGCGACCTGGGCCAGCTGCCCGGTGGGAGCCGTCTGCTGCAGGGATACTGCGCGATGGAGGCGCTGCGCTTCAACTACACGGACCCGGTGGGGCGTCTGAGCCTGTGGGACCGCGGCGAGAACGGTCTGGTCCTCTACTGGGAGTGCCAGGTGCCGATGTCGATGGCTACCGGCGATTACCTCCGCACGATCGCTGATATCGGGGCGAATCAGGTGGCTCGCTGGGGGGCCGTCCTGCGCGCCGAGCAGCCGGGGGAGCCATCAGAGCTGTATCCCGGCGGCACCGAAGAAGAGATCGCGACCATGGTCGAGGGCCTCAAGCAGCAGATCGAGCAGGCCGGACTCAACTTCGAGCAGACCGAAACCACGTTCGAGATGCCGTACGACAACGAGGTCACCGTCCGCAGCACGATCTACAAAGGCATGGTCTGGACCTATGCGTACACCGGAGGCATGCCCGGACAGAGCCCGGCGGATCAGGGCCAGATCGCCATCGAGCTGCTCAAGCGCAACTGGGACGACCCGCTGGGGCGACTGAGCCTCGATTCGGACACCGACCTGGTCTGGGAGACGCAGGTCCCCTCCAGCTTCCTCACGCCCGACTACATGGCCATCCTGAGCGCGACCGCGGCCAGCCAGGTAGCCGACTTCATCGAGCAGTACGACAAGATCCCGTTCAACGGCTGAGCCGCCGCTCAGTCAAACGCAGAGCGGGCGCGGCCGACCCGGCCGCGCCCGCTTCGTGTGTACTCTCGGGAACGGTTAATACCTGCCCAGGAAGTGGTCCGCGCGCCTGCGCGCCCAGTCGGAGAGTGGCGGCAGGGATATCTCGCGCCCCATCAGCGCCTCGACGGCGTACCAGCTCGACATCAGCAGCGCGAAGGCCAGCACGACAACGAGGTGGATGAGGCCCATTGCGGAGCAGACGGCTTCGTACCGGGGACCCTCACAGGTCCCGAGCCAGGTTGCGATGACGTAGAGCGCGAGGCGCACCGCAGCGACCAGCACACTCCAACCGGCGCTCGCGAAGAGGTGGTAGGGCACGCCGCGCGCCGCGCGCATTCTCCGCAAGCTGAGCAGCACCAGCGGCAGGGGCGCCGTGATCCAGCCGACCCATGCGAAGTAGCACACCGCCGCGACCATCTTCGGGCCCGGATCGCGCCAGACCCGCCTGCGCCCGACAGGCACCAGCGCGCGCGACCGGCCGTCGTCCGGCCGTTCGACCTTCGGTGGCATGCTCTCCTCTGTCGCGCGCGACAGGTCCGATCGCATGACGCTCCTCGGAACCGAGACCGGCCGACCCGCACATCGATCAGGTCGGCCGGAACATATGCTCTCGGGGGGCGCTCGGTCAGCCCTCCAGCTTCTTCTCGAGGCCCGCGATCTCGGCGGGGAGCTCGATCAACGGCTGTACCTCCGCCGCGACCTCGCCCGCCTCGAGCCTCAGCTCGATCTGGCGCTGCCAGCCCGGATCGTTCACCGCGTCACAGTCGGCGCGGTAGTGCGTGCCACGGCTCTCTTCGCGTATCCCTGCGGGAATCGCCACGCAGCGCCCCAGCAGCGCGAGGTTCCGCGCCTCGGCGATCCGCCGCCGCGATCCCGCAGCGCTCTCCAGCCGCTCGGCAGCCTGCTCGGCGGCCGCGGCCGCGCCGGCGAGGCTCTCCGCGGTGCGGACCACCGTCGCGCCCTTCCACATCTCCCACGCCAGATCGCCGACGATCGCCTCCACGTCCTCGCCGTCCGTGGCAGGCGCGAGACGCGCGAGCCCGTCACCGGCTGACTGCAGCACGAGGCCGGGATCGGCCGTGCCATCGACCGCCGCCGCGGACGCCCCGGCACGCCGCCCGAACACCTGACAGTCGGCGAGCGCGTTGCCGCCCGGGCGGTCGGCACCGTGCTGGCCACCAGCATTCTCGCCCGCGGCGAACAGGCCCTTGATACAAGTCCGGCCCGCGAGGTCGATGCGCGCTCCGCCGTTGAAGTGCTGCACCGCGGGCGCGAACTCAACGGCCTCGGTGCGCAGGTCAAGACCGCTCTTCAGGAGGTGTTCGAATGGGACGCACGCGTCCTGCTCGATGACGCGGTCGTCGAGGTGCGCGAGACTCATGTGTACGCCCCGGTGGTCGGCGCCCCGGCCCTCGCTGATCTCGGTGAAGACCGCAACGTCCACCCACTTGCTGGCGTTCCTGATCGTGAACGGGTAGGAGACGCCCTTGATGAAGATCGCCTCGTCCACGTCAACGCCATCGGGCACGTAGCGTGCGATGAACTCCTCGCCAAGCACGTTGGTGATGCTCGGAGTCATCCGCCAGAACACTCCGGAGAGCGCGAAGTTGATCGGGAAGACGATGCTGGGCCCGATCTGAACGAACTCGAAGTTCACCAGAGGGCAGCCCGCGCGCAGCGCCGCCGCATAGCCGTCGCCGGTCGCGCCGTCAGGGAATACGTTCAGGGCGAAGAGCCCGCCGGCGCCACCGCTGGCCATGACGACCGCAGGCGTGGCGATCGCAACCGGCTCGTCATCCTCCATCCCGAGGCCCCACGCGCCGTGCACGGTGTCGCCGTCGACCACGACATCCACGATCATCGTGCGCGGCAGGAAGTCCAGCGAACCGGGGCCCTGCTCGTTGATCTCGCGGCAGCGGTCCATCAGCGTGCTGACGATGATGGGGCCGGTGTCCGCGCCACGGCCGCAGGCGCGGGGGTAGCGCGCGCCATCGCTCAGGATCTGAACGAAGCGGCCGTCCTCGGTCTTGTCGAAGTCGGCGCCCCAGTCCTCGAGCTCCTGGAAGCGCGCCGGAGCGTCCTCGGCGATCGCATTCGCCAGCTCGGGTGTGCACAGCAGCCCGCCCTTGACCATGATGTCGATCCAGTGCTCATGCGGGCTGTCCGCCTCATCGGCGTGGCCAAAGGCGGCCCCGAAGGCCATCCAGTCAGAGGCGGCGGTGTACGTCGTGCCGCACGCGCCGGGGACGCCCTTCGTGGCGACGATCACCTTCGCTCCCGCCTCCGCAGCCGCCACCGCGGCCCGAAGCCCCGCTCCTCCACTGCCCACGACCAGTACGTCGCACTCATGCATCTGCATCGCCCGCGCCTCCAATTCGCGTACACAGGCAGCCGGGCCCGGTCGGCCCAGCTGCCTGATGGCTACGTGTCGGCTGACCTGGACGATCTACCAGCCGAGAGCCTTGAAGCAGGCCGGACCGGACTGGAAGCTACCGGTCGGCTCGATGCGGCTCACTGCCTCGTTGTAGACCGACTCGAGGTAGACGTTGGTCTCGACGCCGGTGCCGCACATGTTCTTGTCGCCACCCGCAACCTTCGCCGGGTCGACCGCGAAATGCTCGTAGCGGCCCTGCGAACCCGCCACGAGGAACGCGGTGTTGATGTTCGTCTTCCCGATGAGGCCATTGGCGACGCCGGCCGAGCCGGTGCCACCGTGCTGGGCGAACGGCGCGTAGATGCCCGTCTGCTCGATGATCGAGCGCTCCACGACCTCGAGCTTGCGCTCGTCGATCGGGTGCGTCTCGCCTGCCACGGCGGCGTGCTTCATGCCGATGTCATACGCCAGGCCCTCGGCGCCGGTGTACGTCACGAACGCAGCGCAGAGCGCGGCGAACGCGTCAAGCTCGGCATCGTTGAGCTCCTGGTACGCGACGTCGTCGCCGGACTGACCCGTCTCGCCCAGCTCGGCCTCCAGCATCATGTCGCTGTTGCCCAGGCCCACGCGCACCGCGTCCGCGATGTCGCGGGTGATGGCGAAGTCAAGGATCGGCGGGATGCCCTCAGTGTCGATCATGCCCCACGCGGGCTGCATGATGTCCACGGTGCCCATGAAGTCCGCGCGGAACGAGTGGTACTCCTCGCTGGAGAGGTAGGCCTCGTACTTGCTGGCCAGCTCGGGCGTGAATTCCTCGACCTGGTCCTGCAGGCCCGCGGACTCGATGAACGCCCAGGCCGACTCGACCTGATCCATCGCGCCGGTCGGACAGGCGCGCTGCTTGTAGGTCTTGTCGGCTTCGAACTTCGGCACCGCAAAGTGGTCGAGCGAAACCGCCACGAGGTCGGCTCCGAAGGCCTGTGCCTCGCTGGCGATCCAGTCGATGTTGGCCTTCGCGCCGTACAGTGCCGGGTTGCCGTGGTAGCCGAGACCCTCGGGCGCGAATATCTTGCCCGGAAGGCCACCAATCTTGGTGTTGGAGTTGTGCGAGAACTGGACGATGATCGGCGACTGCTCGCCGATCCTCGATAGCATGACGAACGCCCGGGTCTGCCACCAGTTGTTCGAGTTGGCGGCCAGCACCGTAACGCGCTCGTCCTCCGGCTTGAGCTTCAGGTCCTCGTCAAATGGGCACATTGCGTCGAAGATCGTGCGCAGCTCGCGTCCGGTCAGAAGCGATCCCATCGTGATCCACCCTCCTGGGGTTGGTTCGTGCTCAGGTTGCTGAAGAAGAACCGTGAGGCACGCGCGGTCGCACGCGTCAGTCCGGCCGCGCGCGATCCGCTTTCGTTTGTCCGCTATGAAATCCGGGCCCGACCACCGTCAGGCCACGGTGACGTCCTCGCACATGTACACGTCCTGAATCGCGTTCAGCAGCTTGACGCCCTCACTCATCGGCCGCTGGAAAGCCTTGCGGCCGGAGATCAGCCCCATCCCGCCCGCGCGCTTGTTGATGACCGCCGTGCGCACGGCCTGGGCAAGGTCGTTCTCGCCGCCCGATGCCCCTCCCGAGTTGATCAGGCCGACGCGGCCCATGTAGCAGTTCACGACCTGCCAGCGCGTCCACTCGATCGGGTTGTCCGGGATCAGGTCGCCGTTGTAGAGCCGGTCATCGGTGCGCCCGTAACTGCCGTCCTTCGACATCGCAGGATAGCCGCCATTGTTCTCCGGCTGCTTCTGCTTGATGATGTCCGCCTCGATCGTCACTCCCTGGTAGTTCGCCTGGCCGGTCAG
>JALGSW010000212.1 GCA_029821635.1 Candidatus Zipacnadia bacterium | reverse complement strand
CTCCGGCGGCAGGGCAAAGATGCTGCGAAGGAAAGTACCTGGAGGCAAGTTACAAATGGCGAGTGGAACAGTCAAGTGGTTCGATGACTCGAAGGGCTTCGGCTTCATTGAGACCGACGGCGGCGAGGATGCATTCGTGCATTACTCCGCGATCGCCGGCGAGGGCTACAAGACCCTGGCCGAGGGCGCGAAGGTAGAGTTCGACGTCGAGTCGGACGCGAAGGGCCCGCGCGCGGTGAACGTCGTTGTCACCGATGCGGGTGCTGGCAAGGAAAGCCCGAACATGTGGTAGTTCGGCCCTACAACGAACACCAGGCGCCCGGCGATTACGCCGGGCGCTTTCGTGTACGTATGTGCGTGCAGCGGGGCAGGCGCCGCTTGCCAGCGCTGCCCGCGGGCGGGTATAATGACCGTCGCGCTTTGGCGCTGCGAGCATGGGGGAGGAGGACGCGCTGAGCCGCCCTGACACGACGGTTCCCTCGGCGTGCGAGCGCCTCCCACCGACCATCCGCTGGACTGGCCTGGGGTGACGCAGATGCTGCACTCACACCGTGGCGGCCGCGGCGGCCATCACCGCGAAGCCGACCGCCACGAAGAAGAAGTCGAGCCGCTCTCGATCACCGACCGCCGGATGCTCGCGTGGTTCGCGCGCTACCTCGGCCCGCACTGGCCGAAGCTGCTGCTCGGCCTCGTCGGGATGCTCGGTGGCACCGCGGCCGCTCTGTATTACCCGACGCTGCTCACACCGATCTGGGACGACGTCATCCGCGACGGGCAGACCGCAATGCTCCCGCGGTTGGGCACACTGCTGCTGCTGACATTCTTCGCCGAGCACTTCTTCGGCGCCGTGCGCATGAACGTGATGCACCAGCTCGGGCAGCGCTTCGTGCTGGACGTGCGCCTCCAGACCTACCGCCATCTGCTCAGCCAGCCCCTCGAGTTCTTCGAGTCGCGCCGCACGGGCGACATCATGTCCCGCGTCTCCAACGACGTGAACGCGGTTGAGGACATGGTCGTCCACGGTGCCGACACGATGATCTCCGCCTCCCTGATGGTCGTCGGAACGACCATCATGATCTTCAGCATCAACTGGCGGCTGGCCCTTGTGGGGCTGGCGCCGCTGCCGATTTTTGTGGTCGGCATGATCGTCTTCGCGCGGATCATTCGGCCGCTCTACGAGCGCATCCGCGAGGAGCTGGGGGACATCAACGCGCGCCTGCAGGAGGGCCTTGAGGGCATGCAGGTGGTGAAGGCCTTCCGGCGCGAGGACCACGAGTTCGGGCGCTTCGAGAGCGACTCGCGCGGTTACTTCAGCAGCAACATCAAGGGCATCTGGCTGTGGACAACCTTCTTCCCGCTCATGGGCTTCCTGACGTCCTGCGGCCTCGTGCTGGTCATCTGGTGGGGCGCGGCGATGGCGAACACCGGCCTCGCGACCGGCGGGACGGTCGTGACCTTCCTGGCGTACATGCAGCGCTTCTACCAACCCGTCGGGAGCCTCGTGCGGGTGCACAACGTGTTCAACCGCGCACTGGCGTCACTGGCTCGCATCTTCCAGGTCCTCGACGTCGAGCCGACCATCGCGGCGAAGCCCGATGCGACCGAGTTGCCGAAACTGGAGGGCCGCGTCGCGCTTGAAGGCGTGAGCTTCCGCTACGCGACCGGTGAGGTCGTGCTCGATCGCATCTCCGTCGAGGCTGCGCCGGGCGAGACGGTCGCGATTGTCGGTCGATCCGGCGCGGGGAAGACGTCGCTCGTAAACCTGATCCCGCGCTTCTACGATCCGCTGGAGGGCCGCGTGCTGGTGGACGGGCACGATGTGCGCGACGTGACCCTCGACAGCCTGCGCAAGCAGATCGGGATCGTGCTGCAGGACACCTTCCTGTTCAACGACACAGTGCGCGAGAACATCCGCTACGGGCGGCTTGACGCCACCGATGAGGAGATCGAGGATGCCGCGCGCCGCGCGTACGCGGCGGAGTTCGTCGAGGCCCTGCCCGAGCGGCTCGATACGATGATCGGCGAGCGCGGGGTGAAGCTCTCCGGCGGGCAGAAGCAGCGCATCGCCATCGCGCGGGCGCTGCTGGCGGACCCGCGGATCCTGATCCTCGACGAGGCAACGTCGCTGGTGGACACCGAAGCCGAGCAGCTCATTCAGAAGGCCCTCGACGAGCTGCGGCACAACCGCACCACCTTTGTCATCGCGCATCGGCTCTCCACCGTGCGCACCGCGAGCAAGATCGTCGTCATCAAGGGTGGGCAGATCGTGGAGGAGGACAGCCACGATGAGCTGATGGCCCGCAACGGTGTCTACGCGGACATGTACAACCGGCAGTTCCGGATGCAGGACGTGTGGTTCGGCGATCAGCAGAGTGCGTTCGGCCCGAGCGGCCCGCCGCCGTCGTCGTGAGGCCGAGCTAGCGGGGGCAGGAGGACGCGAGGCGTGAGTCCAGCCCGAGGTAGGCTGATGGCTGCGATGCGGCCCTACCTGGTCAGGCGCCGGGTCGTCGGCGCCGCCGGTGGCCTGCTGCTTGGTCTCGCGCTCGCCGCCGTGCTGATGGGGATCGCCACGCTGATGATCGGTCGCGTGGTCCTCGCCGAGCCGCTCCTGCGCGCGGCGGTCGCACTGGCGATCCTGCTGCCGGCCATCGCCCGTGTAGCCGCGCCCGTGCGGGTGACCGACGCCGCCCTCGCGATCGAGCACGCCTTCCCCTTTCTGCAGGACCGCGTCGCGACTGCCGTAGATCTGCTCGGACGCCCGCCCGGCCGCGTTCCCCGCTCAGAAACGGCCACCCTCCGCGTCGCCGATGAGGCTACCGCCGCTCTGAGCGACCTCCCGATCGTGCGCGCCGCGCCTGCCCTCGTGCTCAGGACGCCCGCCGTCGTCGCCGCCCTGGCCCTCGGACTGGCCGCGCTGGCGTGGTCTGCCGCGCCGCCCGAGCGGGCTCCCGACGCCGCACCCGCGATCCTGCAGTCCGCGCCCGAAGCGCCCGAGCCGATCGCGCCCGAACCGCCGCGCATCTTCGACGTGCGCGTCACGGTCGAGCCCCCGCGTTACACGGGCCTGCCGCGGCAGACCTTCACCGCCGAGACGGAGACGATTCGCGCGCTCGCGGGCAGCACCATCGCGATCTTTGGCGTGTGCAGCGCGCCGGACGCGCGCGTGCGCTTCGAAGCGCCCGACGCGGCCTCCACGGAACTGCGCCCCGCCTCAGGCGGACGCTTCAGCCACGCCATCACGCTCGGCGCGCCGGTCCGCTGGCGCGTCGCCGCCGACGCCGTGTCCGGAACGACGGCGACGCCGTGGCGCGCGATCGAGCCGACGCAGGACGCCCCGCCCGGCGTGCGCCTGACGCGCCCTGAGCGCGACCTGACGCTGCCCTTCGCCGAGCCGGTGGAGATCGCGGTGGCGGCGAGCGACGACTTCGGCATCAGCGCGCTCGGGCTGCAGTTCCGCCTCGCGGACACGCAGGGCTGGCGCTCGATGCCGCTCGGCTTCACACCGGGCAGATCGGCAGCGTCGTCGGTGCGGCTCAACCCGGCCGGGGTGGGGCTGCAGCCCGGCGGTGAGTTGGTCGTGCGCGCATACGCGACGGACAACGACGCGGTTGGCGGACCGAAGACGGCGCTCAGCGCACCGGTTCGCATCCGCCTGGAGGCGGGCATCCAGCGCGAGGGCGCCATCCCTGAGACGCCCGTCGAGGCCGCCCAACGCGAGGAAACCGACGCGCTGGAGGAGCTGCAGCGCGTCGCACAGGAGTTGCAGCGCGAGCTTCAGCAGGCGATCGAGGGCGCGATGAGCGGGCAGTCCGGGGCGGGCCGGGAGACGCCCACGCGCCCGGGCTTCGAGCTGCAGGAGGCCGCGCGGCGCCTGGAGGATCAGGCGGGTCGCCTCGAGCAGGCGATGCGCGAGGCCGAGCGCGAGCTGACCTCGCAGGAGATGATCTCCCCCGAGCTGGTGGAGAAGGTCCGCGAGCTGCACGAGCTGATGCGCAACGTGCTCGACGAGGACATGCGGCGCGCGCTGGAGGAGCTTCAGAAGGCCGTCGAGGCGCAGGACCGCGAGCAGATGCGGATGAGCCTTGAGGCCGCGCGCGAGGCCCAGGAGCGCTTCATGCAGCGCCTCGAACAGACGCTGGCGCTGCTCAAGCGCGCACGGCTGGAGGCGCTGCTCGGACAGCTTCGGCGGCAGGCCGAGGAGCTGGCGAAGCGCCAGGCCGAGCTGTCTGAGCGGACCGAGGATCTGAGCGAGGGTCGCTCGGCGCAGACACGCCAGACCGAGCGTGATCAGAGGACGCTGGCGCGCGACACGCAGCCGCTGGCGGACAGCGTCGAGGCGGCCGTGGACGTGGCGCGGGAGATCGACGAGCAGGTTGCGGTGAAGCTCGGCGCGATCGCCGACCGCCTGCGGCGCGAGGACCCGGCGGGGCAGATGCGCCAGGCCGGCAGCGCACTGGAGCGCGGCAGCCCGTCTGACGCGCAGGAACCGCAGCAGCAGGCGGGACAGTCGCTGGAGCGGGCCGCGGAGGGCCTCGCCGCGCTGGAGCAGCAGGTCGCGTCGGACTTCACCGCCGAGGCGCGCCGCAAGCTCGCCGGAATGCTGCGCGACGCCCTCGCGCTGTCACACTCGCAGGAGGACCTGCGCGATGACGTGCGCGAGCTGGGCGAGCGCAGCCGCACCGACCTGCTGCGCGACAAGCGGCCGATCGCGCCGCTGCGCAGGCGGCAGACGACGCTGACCGAGGCTACGCACGGCCTCGCGAGCCGCATGGCGGAGCTGTCACGCGAGACGCCCGCGATGAGCCCGATGCTCGCCGGCGCCGCGCAGGTGATCGCCGATGAGATGGCCCAGGCGGCGCGCGAGATCGAGGGCGCCGACCTCGGATCGGCGCTGCTGCGCGGCCGCAACGCGATGGCAGGCCTGAACGAAGTCGCGCGGATGCTGCTGGAGACGGACGAGCAGCTCTCCCAGCAGTCGGCGCAGTCCACGCTCGAGCAGTACATGCAGCGGCTCAAGTCCCTCGCGCAGCGCCAGCAGGGACTCAATCAGCAGACCGGCGACGGGCAGCAGGGCGAGGGCGGCCAGCGCGTGCCCGGCCAGGGCCCGGGAATGAGCCTCTCCCAGATGGCCTTCGAGCAGGCCATGATCCGCCAGGCCCTCAAGCAGATGCTGCAGGAGGCGGGCGGAGGCGAGGGCACGCAGTCCCTCGCCGACCAGCTCGGTGGCGTGCCCGGCGAGATGGAGAAGGTCGAGGACGACCTGCGCTCGGGCCGGATCCAGCGGGAGACCGTCGAGCGGCAGGAGCGCATCCTTGAGAAGATGCTCGAGGCGCAGCGCTCGCTCTACACGAAGGACCAGGAGCGCTCGGAGCGCAAAGCCGAGCGGCCGAATGCGTTCGAGCCACCGCCCTCGCCGCCTGCGATCGCCCCGAGTCTGCTGTCGCGCCCATCCGTGCAGGTGGAGCGCGGTAGAGGCTCGCAGGCCCTCCCGCGCGGCTACGAGGAGCTCGTGCGCGAGTACTACCGGCGGCTCGGAGAGGAGCCACCGCGATGAGGCGCTTTGCGATCGTCCTCGGTCTGCTGCTGGCCGCCTCGCTCGCCCGGGCACAGGGCGAAGCACCCGCCGACTACGATGCGTTGATCGCGCGGGCGCACGAACACACGCTCGCGGGGCGTCCCGCGGAGGCGGACGCGGCCCTGCTGCAGGCGATCGAAGTCGCGGAGACCGACGCCCGGCGCGCGGCCGCGATCTTCACGCTCGGCGTCTCGCGCGAAGGACGCGCAGACATCGACGGCGCGATCGAGGTGCTGGCGCGCGCCATCGAGCTGGCGGATGGCGGCGAGTGGCAGCGGCGCTCCCTGCAGCGACTCGGCTGGCAGGCGGAACGCAGGCGAGAGATGCAGACCGCGCGCCTCGCGTGGGAGCGCCTGCTGGAGATCGTCGGCGAGGACTCGCCCGACGCCGGTGAAGCCCTGATCGCACTGGCGCGCATCGCGAGGCGGGACGGGCGGCTCGACGAGGCCGTCGCGCACTTTGAGGCGCTGCTCGCGCACGAGGCGCACCAGACGTGGCACCGTGAGGCGCGGGAGAGCCTGAGCGCGCTGCTGGTCCAGCGCGGCGACTACGAGCGTGCGCTGGACGTCGCGC
>JALGSW010000054.1 GCA_029821635.1 Candidatus Zipacnadia bacterium | reverse complement strand
GCGCCGGGCCGGCCCCCTGGCGGCTGCGCGGGCCGCTGCGGCTGCTGCGGCGCGAAAGTTCCCGGGGGAGGCGGGCCGACCTCCAGTGAACCGGGCTGTGGCCAGCCCGGCACACGCGTCCAGTCGGCGGTGGGGGAGTCGTCGAAGATGTTCTTGATGATGCGGGAGGCGTCCATGTTCGAGACGAACTCCCGATCACCCAGACTGCGCTGGACGAGCGAGTACAGCTCCTGCCGAAGCTCACGGCTCTCCTGTTCTGGGTTGGTCGCGCGGTACCCACCGCCCTCGTACGGCGGGCGGGCGATGAGCAGCGGCACGAACATGTCATCGACCCGCAGGCTGCCGTGGTTGGTGGGGCAGGCCCCGCTCTCGAACATCATCTGCGGATAGTCGCAGACCAGCACGATGTCCCCACTGCGCTCACAGTTCATCTGCTCGAGACGCCGCGTGATAAACTCAGGTGCGTTGGGCCAGCGCCAGCCCCAGTCGCGGAGTCGCGCACTCCCCTCCGCGCTCCGCCAGTAGTCGAGCAGCGGGACGATAGTGCGCGAGTTGTCGATCGCGTAGTACGGGCGACGGCCCGAGGGCGCACCTGCATCCGAGTCAAGGTAGCGCAGCAGCACCAGCGGCGGGGGCGCCCCGCTGAACGGCCCGTTCGGATGCCAGGTCGTGCGCAGGCCGTCATGGAAGAGCGCGGCGAACTCCTCAATGCGCTCGTTGCTGCGGACGTCATTGAGTACGTAGACATGCGCGGAGCCGCCGTTGACCGCAAGAACCACGTTCGAATCGGCGAGCGACCACATCCTGCAGCTCGGATCCCCCGCCGCGCAGTAGAAGCGGGGGTGATTGAGCCCGTTGCGCAGATGGTGTGTGGCCTCGCACTTCGTTACCCCCACCGGGACCGGCCCGACGACCGGGGCGTTGATCGCGGGAGTCACCGGGCATTCGCGGTGGTCGGTCGTGTACGGCGTGCCATTCTGCACGTAGTTGAGGAAGAGCTTCTCCATGATCTTGCGGCGGCTCAGGAAGTTGGTGCCCTGGTTCCGCAGGTCGGTCTGGCCATGGTCCGCCACGAAGACGAATGTGGTCCGCCCGAGGAGGCCGGCTCGGCGCACCCAGTTGTACAGCTTGCCCATCTCGGCATCGACGACCTGTATCATGTTCGTGCGGTGGGACGACACGCCGTCGGAATGCCCTCGGTGGTCGATGACGTTGTAGTAGAGCATCGTCAGGCACTTCTCGGGGACGCCGCTCACGCCCGTGCGCTCCTGCTCCTCCAGTCGCTTCCACCATCCGTCGAGGGCCAGGAGCCCCTGCTCGGTCATCTTCTGATCGAACCAGTCGGTGAAGGGACAGAGGTAGTACATACCGTAGTTCTTCCACGTCTCGAAGCTGAAGCCCGGGATTGCCCCGATCGGGTGCCAGTTCGCCCCGTTGTAGTACATCTGGAAGGTCACATGCGACTCGACATCGGGTCCCAGCTGCTGGTAGACCGTCGGTGTCAGCAGTTGATCGTTGGCCAGACCTTTGGCGTACGCCTCTGGGGCATCGCCCCACCCCGGCATCAGGTCATCGCCTGTGAAGCCGAACAGACGCCTGTCCGCGACCGCGCCGTTGGGCGCGCGTGAAACGACCTTCATCCACTCGTTGCCCGGGATGCCGGTCACGGCCGGCGGCTGCCCGGTGGAGATCGATGCCTGGGCACAGAACGTGTACGAGGGAAAGACGGTCGTGGAATTGAGCATCGAGATCGCGTTCTCGAACTCGATGGCGAGCATCGGGTTGGAGTCCGTGTGCCCGTCGTAGCTAAGGGTCCAGTCGGCTGGGTATGACCTCTTCTCTCCGACGATCCTCGAGAAGTTGGGCAGCTCGTGCGGCGACTTGACGAGGAGTTCGTGCAGTACGTCCTGACGAAGCCCGTCGATGTCGATCAGCAGAACCAGTTGCGGCCCCTCGGCGGGCACCACCAGCCAGGACGGCCCGGTACCTACCACGGCTCCCGTCTCGTCCACGATCTGCGAGCCGCCCTGGCCTGCGGGCGGCGTGTCGGCTGCCGCCGCCGCGCAGAGCGTGACAAGCAGCAACGCCGCGAGTGCGACCGGCGCACCCACGCTCCCCCGTGCCCCCAGAGCCCCCCTCACTCGACTTCGGGTCACGGTGCTCATCCCCTTATCACTCGCCCGTCAGGGGCGCGTCCTCCGCCACGTCCACTGTTGCGAGGAAGATTTCCCCCGGGCCATCAGGGTTCACCCCGAGGTAGGTCTCGTTCGTGACCTCAACCCCCTGCGCAAGCTCGAACTCGTACCACGGTCGCGCTCCCTCGGCGATAACCGTCACGTAGAAGCTCTGCCCCGGTGAGCCGCGGTCGGGTGTGATGCTCAGAATCCGCGGGCGGCGCTCCGTTGGCGGCTCCGCGGCGGCGTAGGCCTCGTCGGCGGAGACCGAGCGGTCCTGCGCGTAGATGCGGATGCTCTTCAAGCCCCGCTGCTCGAGCGCCTTGGCGAGTGTCACGCTGTCCTCGAACGGGCCGGCAGGCTGATCGACGCTGTAGGTGAAGGTCCCACCCAGACCGTCGGGAATCACGACGCGCCCGCCCTGGGGCGCGGAGCCGACCATCATCCAGTGGTCGTCCACCACCGGACCGGAGTACGTGCCATGGCCCGTGGCGTGTACGAGCCACTGCTTCCCGAAGTACTTCTTCGGGACGATGCCGTTCTCGAGCATCAACCGGATCTCCGCGGCGCTGTTGTAACCGCGGTACCCTGCGACCATGATCTCCGGATTGCGCGCCAGGTGCAGCGTCAGCTCGCGGCCCATCACCGTCGCGTCCACGGTCTCCCGCGGCTGGGAGAGCGCGTGGAAGCCGACTTTGACGTCGCGCAGGTGGCCGCGCAGCGTCCAGAGCGCCTGGTCATACGCGATGAACGGCCGTCCGAGGTCGAGGATCTCCTTCTGCACCAGCTCCTCGCCCAGCCCGAAGCCGATCGTCTCGCTCCGCTTGACGGGCGCCTCGAACTCCTTGCGCGTGCCGATGTGCAGGTAGCGCTCGCCGGTGACGTAGACGACCCAGTCGCGCATCTCCACGGGCGCGACGATCACCTGCACGCCCAGAGCGCGGGAGCCGTAGTCCCGCGGCTCCTCCGGCAGCTCCGAGGCGATGATCTCCCGCGTGTGGCGGCTACCGCGCGAGAGCTGCAGCGTTGAGACCCCCAATCGCAGCATCGCGCGCGAGATACCGTAGCTGTCGCAGTAGGGCCCCTCGAACTTGTCGGCGCTGTAGGTGAAGGTCCCGCCGATGCCGTCGGCGATCACGAAGTAGTAGCTGCCGGGGACCTTCGGGTTGGGGAGGGGCTGACTGCCAATCGCCATCCACGCGTCGTCGGCGACGGGACCATCCCGGGTCCCATGGCCGGTCGCGTGCACGAGCCAGCGCTTTCCAATCCCGAAGCGCGGGGTGATGCCGTACTCGGTGAGGATCGCCTTCTCGTCGGACAGGGCGTATTCGTCCTGCCGGAAGAGAACCGCGTCGGGGTCGTTGCCGCGCGAGAGTCTGAGGGCGTATTCGCCCTCACCGAAGATCGCGTAGACCACCTCATACGGGGGGACGAGCGCGTTGAAACGCAGGTGCACCTTCGTGAGGCGCGGGCAGAGGTAGTCGAGGACGGCCTGTCGGTCCTCGAAGCCCTCCGCCAGAAGCGTCTTCTGCAGAGGCGCATCGGACTGTCCGCCCCAGATCTCGGCGCTGGACTTCTGCTCGGAAGCAAACTCCGCACGCGGTCCGAAGCGCAGCCAGCCGGGGCCGGTCGCGTAGATGACCCAGTCTTCCTTTTCCTCGGTGTCCGCGTACGCGAACGAACTCGCCAGCGCAATCAGCACAAGCACAGCAGCGCCGCGCACACTCCGTCCGACTCCTGAAGCGTACACCGTCCTCACCTCACCGCGGTCCGGCATCCCCGCAGAACGAACAGGATGACAGCTTCGCGCCACTCCAGTGAGTTACTGTTCGCCTTACTTCAATACATTA
Organism: Candidatus Zipacnadia bacterium; assembly: GCA_029821635.1. Classification (GTDB taxonomy): domain Bacteria; phylum Armatimonadota; class Zipacnadia; order Zipacnadales; family UBA5352; genus UBA5352. The sequence continues at coordinate 22,383 of JALGSW010000054.1, read as the reverse complement.
CCTTCCTGTTACGCAAGTGGGGGCGCCCCGCGGGCAGGTTTCCGTCATTGCGAAGGCGTACAGAGACACAGAAACGCGCAGAAGCGCCCCGTACGCAGCGAGGTGTCCGCCATGACCCGTGCCGCATGGTCGCTGATCGCCGCCGCACTGGTGTTGGTTCCAGTCCCGGTCCGTGCTCAGGAGGAGAACCGCGCGCCGAACCCGGGCTTCGAGCAGGCCGCGGACGGCCTGCCCGCGGGCTGGTCGCCCTCGGTCGTGAGCGGTGATCGCGCACAGATCACCCTTGAGTGGACGGACAGCCCGCGCGGGGGCAGGTGCGTCAGCGTCACCTCTGCTGACCCGCAGGCGAAGGCGGGCTGGTCGGCCGCCGAGCGGATCGCGGTGGTCCCGGGGCAGGAGGTGACCGTCCGCGCGCTCGTCAAGCTCGAGGACGTGCGGGTCGGGCCCGGCGGCGGCGACGGCTTCGTCATCACCTGTCACTTCTACGACCGCTCCTCGTACCTGACCTGGGCGCCGTCGCCGGGCGTCGTGCGCTCGCAGGACTGGTCGGTCGAGGAGTTCCGCTGCCGCGTGCCGGAGGGCGCGTCGCAGCTTGCGCTGGGCTTCCGCCTGTCGCGCTGCACCGGCGCCGCGCTCATCGATGACGTCGAACTGCTGGCCGAGGCTCCGGAGGGTGTCGAGGAGGCACCGCGCTACGGCCTCCAGCCCGGCGACCCGGCGGCGCGCATGAGCGTCACGATGGTCACCGGCGCCCCCGCCGGCAGCGACGGCTCCCACCAGCTCATCGACCTGTTCAACCACGAGGGCATCGCGGTCGTCGTCGAGGACCCACTGACGATCGCGCGCTTCCCGGACAGTGCGGCTGAGTTGCGCGACTACCGCTGTGTGCTGATCGGCGCGATGAACGCCGAGACGGGTGCGGGGATGCTCAGCCCGGAGCAGACGGCGGCGATCGTCGAGTACGTGCGCTCGGGCGGCGGCCTCGTTGCCTGCGCGCCGGCCGTGGCCGGGACGCCGCTGGCGCAGTGCTTCGCGGCGCAGGTCGGCGAGCCGGTGCATGGCTGGCACTTCATCCCGGAGACCGTCGACGCATCGCACCCGATCCTCGCGGACATCCTCTTCCCGTGGCCGGGCTTTGGGTCGAGGCCGCAGCAGGCGACCTTCCTGCGCGTGACGGCGGGCGATGGCGCGCGCGTGCTCGTCCGCGTACCGGAGGAGGTCGCGGGGCCGGGGGGGCCGTTCCTGCTGAGCAACGACTTCGGCGAGGGCCGCGCGGTGCTGATGAACTCCTCGTGGGTCGGGCAGGTGGCGGGGGAGTTCGTCAGGTGGCTCTACGCGCCGCGCTTGCTGGCGCAGATGGCCCGCTGGGCCGGCGGAGAAGAGCCGCTCGCGGCCGAGGACCGGGCCCCGCTGCCCGATCCGCACACGCCCATCGCCTACGGCGGCCGCTGGCACGGGGCGACGCCCGCTCCGCAGCCGCGTTCGGTCGATTCGGCCTTGCTGCCGACGGCCGCGCTGGACCTGCGCGAGCTGGTTCCGCGCGAGCCGGTCGAGGCGCCGATCACCGCCGCGCCTCAGATCGCCGAGGGCGAGGCGAGCACCGAGGTGCGCTTCGCCAACGGCGTGCGGCTGGTCATGCACCGCAGCGCGCAGGTGGAGCTGTTCGCGGCGGACGGGACGCGCCTGACCGCCGAGCCCGCGGACGAGCAGCCGCTGATCGCCACCTCCGGCACCGCGCCGACCGAACTGGTCGTGGACGTGGAGGCCGGGGCGTCGGAGCCGCAGATCTTCCGCACGCCGATCGAGAACGAGCGGATGCTCGCGCAGGGCTACGACTACGTTCGCTGCGAGGCGCAGGGGAGCGGCGTCACCTTCGTCTTCAGCGTGCGCACCGCCGATGAGCCCGCGACGCTGCGCTGGAGCTTCGTACCGCGCAGCGTCCTGATCGAGGGCCGGACGTGGCAGGGCGTGGGTGACCGCTACGAGCTGGACAGCGGCGAGCACTACGTGGACAGCATCGTCGGCCGCTACCCGTGGCGGATCGGCGAGACGGTCGCCGACGACCGGACCGCGCGCCTCGCCTGCTACTCGCGGCCGCGCGGCTGGTACGAGGCCACCATCGACCCGACCGTGGACTCGGGCCCGCACAACGCCTGGAGCTTCTTCTCCAGCGGCCAGCCCTTCGAGGTGCTCGGCGGCGCGGAGGGGACGCTGCTGCTCTACTACGATGAGCCGACCTACGTGCGCGCGCGGATCGTCACGAACGCGGGGCGCGACGCGGTCTACCTGGACAACCGCGTGGTGATCGGTCGCAGGCGCGGGGCGGTCAGCACGCCGCGGCAGTGGATGCTCTTCTGCCCCGAGGCGCAGCTCGACGCGAACGCCTGGATGCAGGTGGCCGATCATGTGCGGCGGGAGTACGAGGCGAAGTTCGGCGTCGTGCAGTCGCTCCCGCTCCCGTGCGGGCAGATGCGCATGGAGTCGCTCGGCACGCGCGGGCGTTTCCGCGGCCGCAACGTGCAGATGACCGCCGGGCTCGACCTGCGGCAGATCGCCGACTTCTGGCTGCCGCTGGCCGCCGAGCGTGGCATGAAGCGCGTGGACGTCGGGACCATCGCGAACCCCGAGCACCCGCTCGACCCGGAGGCCGAGCCCGAGCGAGCCGCCGCGGCACGCTACCTCTTCGACCGTGCGCACGGGCTCGGGCTGGAGGGGCTGATCTACTGGCGCACAAGCTACTGGAACGAGCACGCGAAGCTGGTGGTCGAGCACCCGGAGTGGTGGAACCGCACGCGCGCGGGCGAGCCACTCACGGGCTTCGGCAACCTCGTGAACCTGAGCCTGCGCTCAGGCTGGGGCGACTGGGCGACCAACCGGCTGACAGAATTGCGCGACTTGATCGGCATCGACGGCGTCTGGCTGGACACGCTCACCGCGGGCATGGACGCGATCAACTACGCCGAGGATGAGCCGCAGCCGTCGGTGCTGCGCGGCATTGAGTACCTGCGCGATCTGAGCGATGCGGGCCTGAGCGTCTGGGTCGAGGGCATGCACCCGCTGGCGCTCGATTCGTACTGGTTCCGGCCGGAGAAGTACGCGCCCTTCGATGGGAATGAGTTCAGCGTCTTCCTCTCCAGCATGTATTCCGACGGGCCGCACAGCACGATCTACCTCGACCCCTTCCGGCTGGCAGCCTTCCGGGCGCCGATGATGGCGGACGTGACCGAGCTGACGATGGCGGAGGACCCGATCGCGCGGGAGCAGGCGCGCGCCAACCGCATCTTCAACGCGGCCGATGAGGCGCTCGGTGAGGTGCTGGCGGTGCGCAGGACCGACTTCGGCACCGTCTGGGTGGGCGAGCGCGGCTACGCGGTCTTCGCGCTGCAGGACGGCCGCGTGACGATCGATGGGCTCGCCGGCGACGGTTGGCAGGTGGCTATGCCCGAGGCCCGCGGCGGAAGCATGACGCTCGCTGACGGCCGCCCCACGGGGACGATGCTGATCGGCGAAGTGGCGCTGATTACGCGGTAGGGACGGGCCGGTCGTTGCCGTTGTCGTGGAGGGGCCGCTCCGAGCGTCCGCTGTCGTTTAGCGGCGCGAGGAGTGAGGCCCCCGCGAGCGCAGCGAGTGGGGACCTCAGCCGCTGTGCCGGCCCGTCGTGCACGGCTCGACGATCGCCCGCAGCATGTCCCCCGGACGCGCGGCGGTCGCCTCCATCGCCTCAGCGGTTTGGTCGAGCGCGTATTGCCGCACCGGCAGCGCGGCGAGGTCCACCGCGCCGGACGCGATCAGGTCGATCGCCTCATCGAGCGTGTCGCGCGAGCGGCGGGAGAACGTGACCGTCAGCTCGCGGCGGCGCGGGACGGTCGAGTCGAAGCGCACCTCGTCCGGATGCGGGATGCCGACCACGATCACGCGACCGGCGGGCCGTGCGAGGCGCATCGCCTGCTCGACCGCCGCGTTGTCGCCTGAGCACTCGAAGACGACGTCCGCCTCGACACCCGCCTCCAGCAGCTCCTCGTAGCTTGCGCCAAGCGGCGACGCGCCCAGCTCTCCGGGCCACTCGCGCCGCGCCGCGATCGGGTCGGCGAGCGCGATCTGTGTGACGCCACGGGCGCTCAGCGCGAGCATCACGCACATGCCGATCGTGCCCGCGCCGAGGATCGCGATGCGGTAGCCATGCTGCGCGCCGGAGAGGCGCACCGCGTGGATGCCGACGCCCAGCGGCTCGATCAGCGCGCCCTCGGTGAAGCTCGCGCTCTCGGGCAGCGCGCGCACCGCGAAGCTCGGGCAGGCGATGTACTCGGCAAGCGCGCCATCGCGCTGGGGGAAGCTCGGGAAGATCACGTTGCGGCACAGATTCTCGTGCCCGGACAGGCACACGTCGCACTCCCCGCAGTGCCAGCTCGGCTCGATGGCGACGGGCGTGCCGACGACCGGGCCGCCGACGCCCTGGCCGAGGGCGGCGACTTCGCCGGAGAACTCGTGGCCCTGGATCATCGGATGATCGGGCACGACGCCGCTCGCGTGGCCGTCCTGGTAGAGGCGCAGGTCGGAGGGGCAGATGGCGACGGCGCGCACGCGCACGAGCACCTCCCCCGGCCCGGCCTCGGGGGTAGGGACCTCGTCGATACGCACGTCTCTGGCGGCATGCAATCGCGCGGCGCGCACGTCAATCACTCCTGTCGGATGCGTGGGCGGGCCTTCCGCCAATCCTTCGCGGGTCGGCGTCTCGGGACCTCCGGCGCCGGAGGTGGGGGCCTTCCGCGCCGCGAACGATGGAGGCGACGTGCGCATCGGTGAGTCGTGACGAAGAGGTGATGGCATGTCCCGCGTTTACGTTCTCGTGACGGCCATCCTGGGTGCTTGCGTGCTGGCGGGCCAGCCCGCGCCGGCTCAGATCAAGCTCGGCTACCTGCACAATGAGGCCGACAAGTACAACGTCGAATGGCGGCAGTACTGGGGGTCCGGGCGTCACCTCGAGGACGACGGCTTCGTCAGTTCGCTGACGGAGATGCGCGGCATCTACCGCGGCGGCTGGACCGAGGACCAGCTCTACGAGTCGCTGAAGCGCTTCCACGTCGTGATCTGGCCCATGGAGTACGAGGGCAGCTACCAGCTCACGGATGCGCTGCGGGGTACCGCGGACGTCGCTCGGCGGGCGCTGGAGCGCTACGTGGCCGACGGCGGCGGGCTGCTGATCGTCGCGCAGGCGGTGCGCTACCCCGGCGATGATGACGAGCTCTACAACAACATGCTCATCGAGGGCTTTGGCGCGCAGATGATGCACGAGGGCGTCTTCGACCCCGAGCGCGAGTTCCTCTCGCCGCAGACGCTGATCTTCCGGCCGGAGAGCTTCTTCTGGACCGAGGCGGTCGCCGCGCATCCGGTCACCGAGGACGTGCAGCGCCTCTACCTGCCCACGCGGCGAGGGGAGGCGCCCGGCGTTGAGGCGATCGACTACTCCGACGACTGGACGGTGGTGCTGTCGGGCGAGGCGAGCGCGCGCAGCTACTTCGTCGGGCATGAGAACGTGCTGAAGCTCGACCGGCCCGCGACGCTGCAGTCGAGCCCGCCCATCGCGGCGGTGCGCGAGTTTGGCGCGGGCCGGGTGGTCATGTACGCGGTCCCTGAGCGCCAGCTCTTCCTCAACTACGGCAACCCCGTCTGGCCGGGCGTCTCCGAGGAGGTGGGCGACGCCGCGGGCGGTCATCCCAGCGACAGCCTCAAGATGGCGGTCAACGCGCTTCGTTGGCTGGCCGAGCCCGCGCAGGAGATCGAGGGCTTCGGCACGTGGGAGCCGGCGTCCTACCGGCCCGTCGAGTACCCCGGGTCGGTCGAGTGGGACAGCGCGGAGTTCGCCCCGCCGACGGCCGGCGCGCGCGGCGTGGTCGGCGCGCATACCGCCTACACCGACGGCTCGGGCACGGTCGCCGAGTACGCCGCGGCCGCGCGCGCGGCGGGGCTCGCGTTCGTGGTCTTCACCGACCCACTGGAGATGCTCAGCGAGCAGGAATTCGCGGCGCTGCGCGCGGACTGCGCGGCGGCCTCGGATGAGAGCTTCTACGCCTGCCCCGGCGTCGAGTACACCGACGCACACGGGATTCGGTGGGCCGCCTGGGGCGAGAAGGTCATCTACCCGCCGCCCATCGCGGTGCTAGGCGGGAAGGAATTCACCTACTTCGACGGCACTATCGTGCATCTCACGGGGAAGTACGAGATCGACAACAGCTTCTGCCCGAACGCGATCGTGGGCTACGACGCGCTCCGCGCGGCGAACGTGCATCCCGCGAACCTGTGGTGGTTCTTCCGGTTCATGCCGCTGGTCTACGAGGGCACGGAGCTGGTCGAGGACAACTTCGACGAGTACCTCTACTCGCTGCGCGACCTGCGCTGGCTGTCACTGTCGTCCTTTACGCGGCTGCGCGAGCCGGGCGAGCTGGCGGCGGCCGCCGACGCCTGCGCGACCGTGCTGCCGCGGCCCGAGGATGTGCGCCCGTGGTGCAACTCCCGCTGCGGCACCTACCACGGCTACGAGGGCAAGGGCTACGTGACCGAGGGGCCCACTATCAACCAGTGGTGGGCGATCAACACGCAGATGGAGAGCCCGTGGTGGCTCACGCGCGGCGCGCAGCGCGTCCGCCTGCGCTTCTCCGTGGCCTCCGAGGCGGGCATCGACGAGGTCGTCATCCGCGACGCCAACTTCGGCGTCGTGCGGCGCTTTGAGGGCGGCGGCGCGCAGAGCCTCGAGCGCGAATTCGAGATGGCCCACGACCGCCAGCGCTACCTGCAACTCACCGTGACCGACACGAACGGGAAACGCGCCATTGGCCACTATTGGCTGCTCTACTGCTACAAGTCCGGCCTCTACCGCTGCGGCGACAACCTCAATACGCTCGGCTCGGCCTCAGTGCTGGTACATCCGGACCGCCACCAGCGGCTGATGCTCGGGAAGACCTTCGAGGACGTGAACAAGATCACCGTGCGCGGCTTCGACACCGGCTCGGGGATCGCCTCGATGCCCAACGCGTGGGCGATGACGCACATCAACACCACGGACGGGACCTTCCCCTCGTGGGAGGGCGACGAGCGGATCTCGGGCATCCTGGACGTCCCGATGGCCTCCTACGACCTGAGCATCACCTCGATGGACTTCAGCGACCTCGCCGGGGCATACGACCGCGGCGACCGGCCCACACCCGCGATGGGGGGGCTGCTGGAGCTGATCCGCGAGCACCCCTACCGCGAGTGGCAGGAGACCGCCTACATCCTGCGCAGCGGCATGAACTACTTCACCGCGTGGAACCACCGGCGCGTCTACGAGGGCTCGCGCGACTACCGCGGCGGCCTGATCTGGCACGAGGGCACGATGATCGCGCGCCAGGACATCCCCCTGCAGCCCGGCATCGGCATCCCGCTGCTGGCGTTGCAGGGCCCCGGCGGCGCGGAGCACGACACCAGCGACCACCTCTTCGTGCTCGATGCCCAGGCCGGGCCGACTCATCACGAGGCCTCAATCGACAGGACCGTGCCGACGCCGATCAGCGGCACGATCGACGCGGGCGGCTACGCGGCTCTGATGCCGACGGACGTGGGCTACTACGCCTTCCTGCCAGGCACCGGCGCGCCGTTCGCGTGGGACGCCACGCACTGGGCGAGCGAGGCGGGGAAGGGGCGGCTCTACCTCGGCTTCGCAACGCCCGAGAGCGGCGTGATCGAGGCGGGTACGGAGATCCCCTACCGGTTCCTCTTCGCCACGCTCAACGACCACGAAGTCGGCGCGGAACTGATAGCGGACATCGCCGCCGCCTACAATCTCAACGGCGGCACGGACGGCTACCCGTTCGAGGTCGAGGTCGGCGAGTTCGAGGACGCCGAGTTCTTCTTCACCGCCCGCGCCGCGGGCAACGAGGTCGTCATCTCCCTGGGGCCGCGCGCCATGGTCAACGACCTCCCGATCCGCGTGCGCGGCATCGCCGACAACGGCTGCGCGGCGGTGCACGTCGAGGGCGAGGACACCTTCCGCTTCGTGGCGGTGAGCGATGGCACGGCGTGGCTGCAGCAGCCGATCGACCCGGCGGTGCGCGTGTGGATCGGCAACGTCTTCGTCTGCGACGACCCGGACGTAAAGCTGACGCTGGTGATCGACGGGCAGGCGGAGGGCGCGGCGCCGTTCCTAGAGGTACACAACCCGGGCGCGGAGCCGATCACCGCCACGCTGACTTCGCCCGCGCACACGCCGGTCTTCGGCGGGCGGACACTCACCGTGGACCTGCCCGCGGGCGACAGCGTGCGCGTGCCGCTGGACTGACGCAGGAGAGGGGACCGCACCCGATGACCTCACGCGAGCGCGTCAGAGCCGCCGTGCTGCATCAGCAGACCGACCGCGTGCCGATCGACTTCAGCAGCCACCCGAGCAGCGGGATCTCCGCGCTCGCCTACGCGCGCCTCAAGCAGGCGCTGGGCATCAGCGAGGGCGAGGTCTTCGTCTACGATGTCATTCAGGGCATCGCGCAGCCCGAGGACGAGATCCTCGACCTCTTCGGCGTGGACGCGATCGACCTCGGACGCGTGTTCCTCACCGAGCCGCACGAGCGGCGCCCGTGGCGGCTGATCGACGGCACCGAGGCGCTCGCGCCCGTGTACTTCGCGCCCGAGCCCGACGGCGCCGGCGGCTGGCTGTTCCGCGGTGACGACGGCCCGCCCGAAGGCGCGGCGACCATCGGCGTCATGCCGGCGGGGCAGCCCTTCATCACGCAGAGCTACTGGCCGCTGGCGGCTGGCGTGACCGACGAGGCGCTGGCGGACCTGCCGCATCACATGCAGCAGGTCACGTGGGGCTGCCCGCGTCTGACGATCGCGCCGTGGTACCGGCCCATGGACGATGCGTGGCTCGCGGAGGTCGAGCGGCGGGCGCGGGAGCTGCGCGCGTCGAGCGACCGCGCGATCATGCTCGGCTTCGGCGGCAACCTGCTGGAGTGGGCGCAGTTCCTGCGCGGCCCGGAGGCGTTCTTCCTCGACCTTGCGGGCGATCCGCGCAGCGCGCACCGGCTGCTCGACCGGCTGACGGAGCTGCACATCGAGGGCCTGCGTCGAGTGCTGCCCGCGCTCGGCCCGCACATCGACATCATCCGCATGGGCGACGACCTCGGCACGCAGGCCGGGCCGCAGATCTCGCCCGCGATGTACCGCGAGTTCTTCCTCCCCCGCCACCGCGCGATCTACTCCGAGGTCGAGAGGCACTCGGACGCCTTCGTGTTCCTGCACTCCTGCGGGGGCATCTACGAGCTGCTGCCGATGCTGATCGAGGCGGGCGTGGAGATCATCAATCCCGTGCAGACCTCCGCGCGCAACATGGAGCCCGAGCGCCTCAAGCGCGAGTTCGGCCGCGACATCTGCTTCTGGGGCGGCGGCTGCGAGACGCAGTCCACGCTCATCCACGGTACGCCCGCGCAGGTGCGCGATGAGGTCCGGCGGCGCATCGAGGTCTTGGGCGAGGGCGGCGGGTTCGTTTTCTGCCAGGTGCACAACATCCTCGCGGACGTGCCGCCCGAGAACGCGATCGCGATGTTCGAGGCCGCGCGCGGCGGGTAGGTTGGGCGTTACGCGGGCGTCGCTCAGCGCCAGACGCTCATCAGCGGGCCCATCTCGTAGAACGCCCAGTGGGCGAAGACCACCGCGCTGAGGCGCTCGCGGTCGATCCGGCCGTCCTCCCCCAGCAGCTTCGGCGAGACGTGATGCGCGAGCACCTCGCCCTGGAAGAGGTCGTGGTCGCCGATGGTCTGCACGCTGAGCACGCGGCACTCGATGTTGATCGGGCACTCGGCGATCAGCGGTGGGGAGACGTGGGTGGCCGGAAGCGGCGTGAGCCCAAACTCCGCGAACTTGTCTGCTTTGCGGCCCGAGACCTGGCCGCACTGCAGTACGCGCTCGAGCAGGTCGGCGGGCGGGAGGTTCACGACGAACTCGCGCTGCGCGGAGATCAGCTCGTGGGAGTAGCGAGCGGGGGCGATGGCGACGCCGACGATCACCGGGTCGCTGATGCTGAGGTTGAACACCTCGCCGAGGGTGATGATGTTCGGCCTGCCCTCGGCGTCGACGGACGTGATCAGACCCGCCGGTGAAGGGAAGACCGGCCGGGTGGGCTCGTAAAGGACGCGCTCGTTCGTCACGGAATGACCCTCCTCTGCAGGTACCTCAGCCCTCCGCGGCGAGCGCCGCGAGCTCAACCGCGCCGAGGGCACGGCTGTAAAGCCGCACGTCGCGCAGCGAGCCATTGAGGAAGTCGTGCTGGCCCGCGCCGATGCGCAGCGGCGTGTCGGTGTCGATGCTGTAGTCGGCGAGGTCGTCCGCCTCGCTCAGCCCCACGCACTCCCCGTCAACGAACAGGCCGAGCCTGCCGCCCTCGCGGACGGCCGCGACATGGCGCCAGCCCGTCGGCAGCTCGCGGTCGAGCGTGACCACGTGACCGGCGCGCATCCGGTAGACGTGCCCCGCGGGCAACGTCCCCGCGTAGAGCCAGCCACCGTGGATCGCCATCGTCCAGACGCGGCGGTAGACCACGTCGGGGGTTGTGTCGATCTGCGCCATGAAGGACCAGTCTCCCGGCGACTCGTAGCGCCAGACCTCGCCCGTCGGCAGCGTGCCGGTGTACATCTTCCCGTTGTACACCGCCATCGCCATGACTTCTTTCTCCTCGCCCATCCGCCCCACGTTCGTCCAGTCGGTGCCGCCGTCGTACCGGTGCACGGAGCCGTCCGGCCACGTGCCGACGTACATGCCGCCCTCGTAGATCGCGAAGGAGTAGGTCTGCGTGTTCTCCTCCTGCTTCCCGCAGAACTCCCAGTCTTCGCCGCCGAGGTAGCGATGCACGCCCGCGGAGCCGTTGCCGCTCGCCCACAGGCTGCCGTTGTGCACCGCGAGGGCCATGCAGCGCATCTCTCCCGGCGTGCCGCAGTAGACCCACTCGCCCTCGCCTGCATAGCGGAAGACGCCGGGCACGTACATCGCGATCGCGTACAGGTCGCCGCTGAAGGAGGCGAGGCAGTAGGTGGCCTTCGCGCCCGGAAGCTGCCCGCAGTCCTCCCACTCACCGTCGCCGAGGTAGCGGTAGACGTGCCCGCCGGGCGTCGTGTTGACCGCCGCGGGCAGCAGCGAGCCCTTCGTGTTGTACGAGGCCGTGCCCGCGTAGAGCTCCCCGCCGTGCACCGCCATCGCCATGACCGAGTTGGAGCCGTCCGGGCTGCCGCAGTCCTCCCAGCGGTCGTCGCCGAGGTGGCGGTAGACGTGGCCGGTCTGCCCCTCATCGGGCTCACAGGTGCCGACGTAGAGGTCGCCGTCGAAGGCCGCCATCGAGCAGATGAAGACCGACGCGCCGGGCCGCCCGCAGTCCTGCCAGCCGGTCTCGCGTGCATCGTCCACGCCGAAGAGCAGCGTGCGGGAGTTGCTCTGGCTGGAGGTCATCCCGGAGTGGCTGATGACGCCCAGGTTCAGGCCGCGTCGCGCTGCAGGATCGTACTTGCTGAGGATGTCGCCGACTACGTCGTCGAGCACCTCGTCGGTGCGTACCCATGCGGCGATCGTGAAGTCACCGTCGCCGAGCCGCAGTGCGGGCGCATCAGGGACCTCGATCCAGCTCCCACGGCCGTCGAAGCGGGCCTCCGAACCGGTCAGCTCGACGCCATCGCCGGTCCCGTGCAGCCCGTTGCCGGAATGGTCCCGGCAGTCCGTCAGGAGTGGCCAGCGTCCGATGAGTCCCTCGTCGTTCGCCATGATCGTGCCTCCCGACAGCATCGCGACGATCAGGAGTGCGCAAAGTATCTTCATGCCACGGGTCCTCCGCCGGGCCGGGGTACGCGCTCTGCGAGGCCGGGGGCTCTGTTCGCGGCGGACGCGCGCGGACCTTCCCCGACGCGGTGGCAGGTTCCCGCGACCCGACCGCCGAAGTGCGCAGGAGGCGGCGCCGTGCCGGGAAGGAAATGCGCCCCCCGAGGGCGCATTGACCTGCTGATTACGCACGTCCAAGCGTGGTGAACCGATCCGATGACGACCGCTCTGATCGACGAGCACGGGCGCCTCGGCGCGCGCATGGCGCAGTTCGCGGGCTGGGAGATGCCGCTGTGGTACGCGGGCGCGTCGCAGGAGCATGCGGCGGTGCGTGAGGCCGCCGGGCTCTTCGACATTGGACACATGGGCGTGCTCGAGGTCGCCGGTGAGGACGCAGCGGGCTTCCTCGACGCGGTCAGCACCGCCCGCGCGTCACGGCTCGAAGTCGGGCGCTGCCGCTACACCTTCCTGCTCGGCCACGATGGGCTTCCCCTCGATGACGTCATCATCTGCCGCATGGCCCCGGAGCGCTTCATCGCGGTGGTCAACGCCGCGAACGCCGCCACGGTGCGTGAGTGGCTGACCGGCCTCGCCGAGGGCCGGATCCCGCCCAGGGGCGGGACCACCGACCCCGACTCCGCGCGTGAGTTTGCGCTCTCACTGCGCGACCTGACCGCCCACTCGCTCGGCGATGAGCGCCTGACCGGGATGGCGCTGCAGGGGCCGGTGTCGGCGGAGGTGCTCGGCGGGCTGGTCGAGGCGCAGGTGGCACTTGACGCGATGCCACGCTTCGCGATCACCGAGGCGACGCTGCTCGGCGCACGCGCGATCGTCTCGCGCACCGGCTACACCGGCGAGGCGGTCGGCTACGAGCTGTTCGTCCGCGCGGGCGATGCGACGCGCGTGTGGCGGGCGGTCCTCGAGGCGGGCGAGCCGCTGGGCGTGGTCCCCGCGGGCCTCGCGGCGCGCGATTCGCTGCGCATCGAGGCCGGGCTGCCGCTCTTCGGTCACGAGCTGGCCGGGCCGCACGAGATCACTCCGCTGGGCGCCGGCTACGCGCGCTTCGTGGAGCTCGGCAAGGACTTCTTCGTCGGCCGCGAGGGACTCATCGCGCGCGAGGCCGAGCGGCGCTTCGAGGTCGTGCGCTTCAGCCTCGACGATGCGGGCTCGCGCGCCATCCGCGCCGACGACCCGGTCGGCTCGCGGCGCGGTCAGATGGTCGGCCGCGTCACGAGCTGCGCGCTCGCGGGCGAGGTCCAGCTCGGGATGGCGTGGATCGACCGCAAGCTCGCGCGCGAGGGCGCCGAGCTGCTGCTCTACCCGGCGCGGCACCTTGAGCGCTCGGCCGACGTGAGTGACGTCGCGGCGCTGCAGCCCGGCGATCACCTGCCGCTGCACGAAGCGGCGACCGTCCTGCCGCGCTTCTGCAGATGAAGACAGGAGGAATGCGTCATGCAGGTCCCGGACGATCGGAAGTACGCGCAGACGCACGAGTGGGCGAAGGTCGATGGCGATCTCATCCGCGTCGGCATCACCGACTTCGCCGGCGAGCAGCTCGGTGACATCATCTTCCTCGATCTGCCCGAGGTCGGCGCCGAGGTGCGGCAGGGGGCGGCCTTCGGTGAGATTGAGAGCGTCAAGGCCGTCTCCGACCTGATCGCGCCGATCAGCGGCGAGGTGCGCGAGGTCAATGAGCCACTGATGGACGACCTCGACGGGGTCACCAGCGACCCGTGGGAGGCGGGCTGGATGATCGCCGTCGCGCCCGAGGACCCGTCTCAGATGGCTGCCCTGATGGACGCCGCCGCCTACGCGGAGCACTGCGAGAGAGAGGCCTGACGATGCCCTGGGCGCCGCACTCAGAGCGCGACCGCCGGGAGATGCTGCAGGCGCTGGGCGTAGACGCGGTCGATGCGCTCTTCGCGGGGATTCCCGAGAGCCTGCGCGCAACAGCGATGCCGGACCTCCCCGCGCCGATCACGGAGATGGAGCTGCGCGACGAGGCCCGGCGGCTGGCGGCGTGCAACCGCTCGCTCGACGAGCTGGTCTGCTTCGCCGGCGGGGGGATCTACGACCGCTTCATTCCAGCCATCGTGGGCAGCGTCACGAGCAGGCCCGAGTTCGCGACCTGCTACACGCCCTACCAGCCGGAGGCCTCGCAGGGCACCCTCCAGGCGATGTTCGAGTACCAGACGATGATCTGCGAGCTGACCGGCATGCCGATCGCCAACGCGTCGCTCTACGACGGCGCGACCGCGATGGGCGAGGCCGTGCTGATGGCCGCCGACGCCACGAGCCGGACGCGCGCGCTGATGGCGGGCGCGCTCTCCCCGGCGGCGCGGCAGGTCACGCGCACCTACTGCGAGGCGACCGGCATCGAGGTGGTCGAGGTCCCGTGGGATGACGCGAGCGGGCAGACCGACCTCGCGGCGCTCGAGGAGATGCTCGGCGACGACGTGGCCTGCGTGGCCGTGCAGCAGCCGAACTACTTCGGCGCACTGGAAGAGATGGCGGAGGCGGCCTCCCTTGCGCACGAGGCGGGCGCGCTCTTCATCGCGATGGTAGAGCCGATCTCGCTGGGCGTGCTTGCGCCGCCGGGCGAGTACGACGCGGACCTCGTGGTTGGCGAGGGGCAGCCGCTGGGCCTGGCGCCGGGCTTCGGCGGGCCGCTGCTCGGGCTGTTCGCCTGCCGCGAGGAGCACCTGCGGCGGATGCCCGGCCGGGTGGTCGGGCGGAGCGTGGACGCCGAGGGCAAGCTCGCCTACTGCCTGACGCTGCAGACGCGCGAGCAGCACATCCGCCGCGGCCGCGCGACCAGCAACATCTGCACGAACCAGGGCCTCTGCGCGCTGGCGGCGGCGGTCTACCTCGCGGCGATGGGGCCGGAGGGCCTGCGTGAGGTCGCGCTGCTTGGCGCAGGGCGCGCGCACGAGCTGCACGAGTTGCTGACCGACACCGGGCTCCAGCCGCGCTTTGGTGGCGCGTTCCTGAACGAGTTCGTGGTGCGCGTGCCGGGCGACGCACAGGAGCTTGTGCGCGAGCTGTGCGGGCGTGGCCGGCTGGTCGGGCCGGCGCTGGGCCGCGACTACCCCGAGCTGAGCGACTGCCTGCTGCTGGCCGCCACCGAGCGGCGCACGCGCGACGAGATCGAGGGCCTGGTCGAGGCCGTTCGGAGGATGAGCGATGTCTGAGCCGACGCTGTTCGACCTGTCACAGCCGGGGAAGCGCTGCACGCGGATGCCGCGGCCGGAGCGCGCGGCGGAGGAGCTCGTGCCCACTCGGCACCTGCGCGCGGAGGCGCCGGCGCTGCCCGAGGTGAGCGAGCCGGAGATCGCGCGGCACTACGCGCGGCTGGCGGCGTGGAACTTCAACGTGGACCGCAACTTCTATCCGCTCGGCTCATGCACGATGAAGTACAACCCGCGGGCGCACGAGGCCATCGCCGCCGATCCGGGCTGGGCGCGGCTGCACCCGGCTACGCCCGACGAGTGCGTGCAGGGCGCGCTGGAGCTGATCGCCGAGCTGGAGACGTGGCTCGCTGCGATCCTCGGCATGGACGCGGTCTCCCTGCAGCCGCCCGCGGGGGCGGCGGGCGAGTTTACCTCGCTGCGCGTCTTCCGGGCATGGCACGACGCCCGCGGCGACGCGGCGCGCACGCGCGTCATCGTTCCGGACACCGCGCATGGCACCAACCCGGCCTCCGTCGCGCGCTGCGGTTGGGAGGTCACCGTGCTGCCCTCGGGGGAGGACGGGCGCGTGTCCCCGGAGGCGCTGGCCGACGCGCTCGGCGATGACGTTGCGGCGCTGATGCTCACGAACCCGAACACGCTGGGACTGTTCGAGACGCGGGTGCTGGAGATCGCGGAGATGGTCCACGATGCCGGAGCGCTGATGTACTGCGACGGCGCGAACCTCAACGCGCTGCTCGGGCACGCGCGCCCGGGGGACATGGGCTTCGACGCGGTGCAGGTCAATCTGCACAAGACCTTCTCCACGCCGCACGGTGGGGGAGGGCCGGGCGCAGGTCCGATCGGCGTGGTGGCGAAGCTCGAACCATTCCTGCCCGCTCCGAGGCTCGTCGAGCGCGAGGGCGCGCTGGGCTGGGACTGGGACCGGCCGCAGAGCATCGGCAAGGTTCAGGCCTGGTTCGGCAACTTCCTGATCGCGGTGCGCGCGTGGGCCTACATCCGCGCGATGGGCGCGGAGGGTCTGCGGCGGGTCACCGAGGACGCGGTGCTGGCGGCCAACTACGTGCGAGGGGCCCTGCGCGACACGCTCGACCTGCCCTACCCGGGCGCGTGCATGCACGAGTGCGTGCTGTCCGCGAAGACGCTCGCGGGGGAGACGGGCGTGCGGGCGGCGGACATCGCCAAGCGCCTGCTCGACTACGACATCCACCCGCCCACGATGTATTTCCCGCTTGTCGTGGATGAGGCGCTGATGATCGAGCCGACGGAGACCGAGTCGAAGGCTACGCTGGATCGCTTCATCGCAGTGATGCGGGAGATCGCGCGCGACGCCGCCGAGCACCCGGAGCTGCTGCACGACGCGCCGCACAGCACGCCCGTTCGGCGCGTGGATGAGGTGACGGCGGCAAGGAAGCCGGTGTTGCGGTGGCGGGAGGGGTAGGTCGAGACGTCGCCGGAAGTCGTGTGGAGGGGCCGCCGCGAGCGTAGCGAGCGGTGAGGAGGCACGAGTGTCGTTTACGAGTGCCGACGAAGCCGCTGTGCCGGCCCGCCGTTGAGGACGTGCAAGGCGGGCCGGCACAGCGGCTCCGTGCCCTACTCGCTACGCTCGCAGGGCCCGGACCGCGCTTCGCGCGGCGGCCCCTCCAACGGCACACGGCGCCGCTATGCTCAATAGAACCTCAATCGGTCGCGTCGGCGATATGTGCGTAATGCATAGCCGTGCCGGCGAGGGGGAGTCAACAGCAGGAGGTGCCGCGAAGATGTCACGGAAGAAACTGACGACGTTGATACTGTGCACGATCGGAGTGTGCGCGATGGCTGCATACGCGGACGAGCAGGTGCTCTACGAGGCCGACTTCGAGGACGGCGATCTGTCCGACTGGCTGTACGAAGGCCAGGGCAAGGTCAGCATCCAGGACGGCGCGCTGCTGATCGAGACGAACGATGAGCCGCCGCGCTCGGATGTCACGTGGCTCACGCGCAACTTCGAGGGCCCGCTGTGCTTCGCGTACGACTTCAAGCCGCTGGCCGAGGGCTCCCGCGAGCAGGCCAACTGCATTCTGATGGCCTGTGCGACGCCGATGGGAGCCGAAAGCCTGCTGGATTTCGAGCGTGACGGCGCCTACGGCACCTACGCGTGGTCGCGCACGATGACCGTCTACACGATTTCCTACAAGCGCAATCCGGAGACCGAAGAGGACTTCCGTCGTGCGAACATTCGCATCCTCGGCGGCAACACCCCGGCGGAGTGGGCGGATGGCGTGGGCGGGCGGCAGAACGAGCTGTGGCAGCAGTGGAACGAGCAGACGATGCTCGGCTCCGAGCGCGACAACACCGGCTACTTCGACGGCGGCTTTCATCGCGTCGAGATGGTCGTCCGCCCGACCGACGCGGGAACCGATCTGGTCCTGAGCATCGACGGCGTCGAAGTAGTGCGGGCCGTCGATGATGGCAGCGACTTCAGCGTGCCGCTCACCGGCGGCTGGTTCGGCTTCCGGCAGTTCGGCGGGCCCGAGCGCTGCCTGTACGACAACGTACGCGTTACCAGGCTCGAACAGTGAGGTGCGTCATGAGAGCGCTCAGGTGCGGTCTGCTGGTCGCAGTGGCAGCTTCATCCATCACGATCGGTGGTGTGGAGGCGCAGCAGGGCGGCGAGCTGTCGCTGGAGCAGCTTCGCGAGATGCGGCGGGAGCTTGCGCATAAGCCCCGGGGGATCTTCGCCAACAACGATGGCTGCGACTGCCTCTACTACCCGAAGGACCTCGAGATCAGCGTGCAGAACTTCCTCGACCGCCGCACCACCGCGCTCGCGGATTCGCAGGTATCGACGGTCGCCTACTGCACGATCAGCTCGGGCTTCAGCAACTTCACGCACGACACGAAGGTCGGCACGGTGCTCACTCGCGAGCCTGCCGACTACGGGCTCCTGCCCAACACCCGCAACGCCACGCAGCCGCTCATCGACCTCGGCTCGGACTGCCTGCAGAGTGTGGTGGACTTCTGCCACGCGAACGAGATGGAAGTCTTCTGGTCGATGCGCATGAACGACACGCACGACGTCGCGTGGTCGCCGGACAAGCCCTACCTGCTCTACCCGCCGCTGAAGGAAGAGCACCCCGAGTGGCTGGTGGGGGCGTATGACGCGCGAGGGCCTGTGGGCCGCTGGACCTCGGTGGAATACGCGCTCGAAGAGGTCCGCGACCTCTCGTTCGCCTACATCGACGAGATCTGCCGCAACTACGACGTCGATGGCGTCGAGCTCGACTTCTTCCGCCACCTGTGCTACTTCGCCAGCGTCGCCAACGGCGGCGTGGCGAGTGACGAGGAAGTCGCGGCGATGACCGATCTAATGCGCCGCGTGCGCGCGATGACCGAGGAGGTGGGCCGCGAACGCGGGCGACCGATCCTCATCGCCATGCGCGTGCCCGACTCGACGGAGTTCAGCCGCGAGATGGGCCTCGACGTCGAGCAGTGGCTGGAGGAGGGGCTGCTCGACATCCTCATCACGAGCGGCTACTTCCGCCTGAACCCGTGGGAGTACGCCGTCGAGCTTGGCCACCGCTACGGCGTGGCGGTCTACCCCTGCCTGACCGACTCGCGCGTGCGGGGCCAGACGCGCTTCAAGCGGCACTCGGTCGAGGGCTACCGCGGGCGGGCGATGAACCTGTGGGCGGCGGGCGCCGACGGCATACACACTTTCAACCTCTTCAGCCCGACCTCCGCGATTTTCCGGCAGATCGGCGATCCGGCGGTGATGGCCACCGAGGACAAGCTCTACTACGCGACGAACGTGGACGGTGACCCGGGCCGCTGGCTCGTCGGTGGCGCGAGGCACCAGACCGTGCCGGTCCTCACGCCCGCGCACGCGGTCAGCCTGCGCCCCGGCCAGCCGCAGTCCGTGCCGGTCTGGATCGGCGAGGACTTCGCGCTCGGTCGCGAAGCCGGCGGTGTGCCGACCGCCACGCTGCATCTGGAGATGCCCGGGATCGAGCGCGCTGAGCAGGTGGCGCTGTCGTTCAATGACCATGTCATCGAGGATGCGACCTTCGCCGATGGATGGCTCGACTGCCCGCTGCAGGTCGAGTGGATCGAACGCGGCCGCAACGTGGTGGACCTTGCGGTGAACGAGGAGGAGGCGCCCGGCGAGGGTGAGTGGTCCTTCACGTGGGAGGCGACGGATCGACCGCAGGAGCCGTGGTATCGCGATCCCGGCTCCGAACGCACCGAGGACGCGCTCCAGGACGGCGCGATGCTCATCGCCGACCGCGGCACCGTCTCGGGCGACTACCACTACTACCGCTACGTCTGGGCTGCCGATCCGTCGGAGCCGGTCGTCGTCGAAGCGCGAGCAAAGGCCATCTCCGGCGGCAGCTTCGTGATCCTGATGAATGGCGTCGCGCAGGAGCGGCTGGCGCTCTACCCGGATCACATCGAGCTGTTCTTCAACACCGACATCCGCTACGACATGGACACTACCGACGACTTCCACACCTACCGCATCGAGACCATGGGGGAGGACCTGAAAGTCTACGTCGATGGCGAGCTGCGCCTCGACGCGTCGGGGCTCTACAACAAGGGCGGCAATGGCACACGGCAGCTCGCCTTCGGCGCGGCGAACAGCAGCGCGGTAGGCGAGGCGCTCTGGCAGAGCGTCCGCGCCCGCCTCGCCAGCCAGTCCTGCCGCGACCTGCTCGTGAGTGTGAGTTACGACTGAGAGGGAGGCGCGTTCGCGTCGTTCACCCCCCTCTCCCGCTTGCGAGCGAAGCGAGCCAGGGAGAGGGGGGCCGGGGGGGTGAGGCGCCGTTGCCTCCTACCTCCGCCGCTCCAGCCCCACCAGCGCCCCGTCGCGGCAGCCCGCGACCGCCACGTCGGTGCCCGCGAGCACGCTCACGAAGAGCGCCTCGGAGGCGAGGCGCTGCGTGCGGATGACCTCCAGCGCGGGCGTGAGGCCCACGACGCTGCCGTCCGCGCAGGCGACAAGGATTTCGAGCACCTCGCCGCCGGTATCGCGCACCAGCGCGAGGTTGTTGGCGGCATCGGGCAGTGCGACCTGCGCGCGCACCTGCCCCTCGCCATCGAGCATGTAGACGTAGCCGGTCGCGGATGCGACGAGCAGCTCAGGCGTCCCGTCGCCGGTGAGGTCGGTGGCCACCACGTCCGTGTGCGCGTAGCCGAAGTTGTTGAACTCCCACGTGTAGCCGTTGCGGCGGTGCCAGCAGGTCATCTTCCCGGTGGAGGAGCCGTTGACGATCTCCAGGATGCCGTCGGCGTTGATGTCCGCCACATCGAACTGCACGTCGCCGATCTCCGAGTTCGGAACGCCCCGCAGCTTCCCCTGCGCGGTCAGGATGTAGAGCCGCCCGTAGTGACTGCCTGCGAGCACCTCCAGGCCTTCCGTCGGCAGCAGATCGGCGAAGTGCAGCTCGCTCGTGCCGTGCGCGACCTCGGGGAACATCCAGCGCTGCTCGAAGTCCGGCCCGTAGCAGATCAGGTGGCCGCTGAGCGCGCCCACGAAGACCTCCGGCACCCCGTCCGCCTCCAGGTCCGTGATGCGCACCATCGAGACCTTTGGCGTCTTGATGCTGCCCGAGCCGCGCACCAGTCCGACGTCCACGTTCTGCCGGTGCACCGGCGTGCCGTCGGCGGCGAAGACGTAGAAGGCCTCGTCCTCCGCCCCGACGAGCACCTCCGGGACGCCATCGCCGGTCAGGTCGCCCACGTCCACCGAGCGCGCGCGGCCGCCGGTCGTGGCGCGCCAGCGCTCGGAGCCGTCGGCGTTGAGCGCGACCACCTGGTTCGAGCGCAACGCAATCAGCTCATCGCGGCCATCGCCGTCGAGGTCCGCCGGGCGCAGGTCGCTGACCTCGGGCTCGGCGGCCGTCGCGGAGCCGTTCATCTGCCACGCGTCGGCGAAGCCCATCGCTTCGGCCTGCGCGCGATCTTCGCCCGGTACCGTCGCGCCCTGCGCCAGTGCGCGAAGCGCACCCAGTAGCGGCTCCCGCAGCGCGCGGACGGCGTCCTGCGCGGGGATCGGCCCGCTCCAGGGCCCCTGGTCAGCAGGCAGGCGCATCTCGCCCGAGCGCAGGTCCAGCTCGCAGCTTACCGGCGCGCCCCAGCCAACCAGCTCGCCGATGCGGGTTGCGTTCGCGACGCACAGGTAGTCGCTCGTGAGCAGGTAGACGGCCGCGTCGGTCGCGAGCGCAGCGGGTAGCTCGATCTCATCCGCGCGCGAGCCGAAGATGCCCCACGGCTCGCCAGCGCGCAGTAGCAGGGCGTTGGCGTCGGACAGCCGGCGCACGTCGAGGTCGCGCGGCTCGCTCGCAAGGTCGCTGAAGAAGACGTTCTGCGTGGAGCAACGCTCGCCCGCGGCGAGGGGCTGCTGCAGCCGCTCGCGCAGGTAGCGCACGCTGAGGCCGATGTTATTGATGCGCGTGGAGGTCCCCGCCGCCGCGGCCCCGTCCGAGCGGATGAGGAAGCGCTGCGTCCGTCCCGGTGGCAGCAGCTCCTCCGGAACGGGGGGCGCGTCCTCCGCCTCGATGGTGTGCAGCAGCGTCCCGGCGGTGTCGCGGATCTCAACGCGGTCGAGCATCACGCCGGGGCCCTCGCGCAGCGTGATCGTGAAGCGGTGCATGCCGTCCGCATCCACGGTGATGTTCGGCGTCGGGCTCTCCTTGGTGTGATCGGCCGATGACGGGCCGAACTTGCGCACGGGGATGTGGAAGTTCAGCGGCTCGCCGCCATCGACGCTCACGAAGAAGCTGTCGGCGCCGGAGTTGAGCCCGTAGGCGAAGGTGGTCACGACGTACCTGCCCGCCGGGAGATCGACGGCGAAATCAAGTTGCGCGTCGCCGCGGTCGAACTTCATCGCGGCGCTCACGTTCGGGGCCGGAGCCGTGATCGGCACCAGCGACCGATTGCCCACCGGCGGCCCCGAGCGGCGCGTCGTCTCCAGCGCGCGGCCATCCACCATCCGTTGCTCGCCGCGATCGAGGAGCTTGAAGATGCAGTCGAGCGTGTAGTCGCCCGGCTCGCGCGCCTGCATCTCATCGATCATGGCGAAGCTGCGGTCCTTGATCCAGCACAGGCTGCGCCGCCAGTCGATGCCGTTGTAGTCGTAGACGGAGGTCTGCAGCAGCGTGGCGGATGGCAGGTCGGCCATCTGATCCAGCGACGCGCACGCGGGTTCGAGCACGTCGCAGCGCCCGTCGCGGATGACACTGAGCATCGTGTGATCGGTGGTGTTGCGCACGAGGTAGTCGTCGTCGATCAGCCAGTCCTCGCCGTCGGCGTAGTAGCGCGTGATGCAGTTGCCGTCGTACTGCAGGTGCTTGCCGCGCGAGTAGCCGTCGAGCAGCAGGTAGGGCGCGTC